>JAZOOM010000183.1:0-4045 GCA_045655025.1 Eubacteriales bacterium
GGGGGGGGGGGGGGGGGGGGGGGGGGGGGGGGGCGGCGGGGGGGGGGGGGGGGGGGGGGGGGGGGGGGGGGGGGGGGGGGGGAGGTGCCGGGGGTGGGGGGGGTAGACCTCTCCGCCGAGGGTGACGGTGTTGTTCTCGTAGTCAATCTTGTCCAGCAGCAGTCTGTCGTCCATACCGAACTCGGGATGGCGGCGGATGAGCTGACCCTCCAGCTTGAAGAGGATGATGGCGATGGCCTTGTGAGCCTTGGCCAGATTGTCCATGCTGTTCTTGACGTAGTAGGCGTCGTCGGGGTTGCGGGGCATGAACCAGGTGGAGTCGCGGTAGGTCTCCTGGGCAAAGCCGATGAGGTCGCGCAGGGAGATGCCGTAGGTGTTCTCTACGATGGAGAGGGTATTGTATTGGAGGGCGGAGTTCAGCACCGTAGCCACGCAGGCGGCAGAGCCCGCGGCGGCGCCCATCCAGACGATATCGTGGTTGCCCCATTGGATATCCACGTGATGATGCTCACGGAGCATATCCAGAATGCGGTCGGCGTGGTTGCCGCGGTCATAGATGTCGCCTACCACGTGGAGGCGATCCACCGCCATGCGCTTGATGAGGTTGCACAGCGCTCCGATGAAGGCCTCGGCCTGTCCCACCTCGATGACGGTGTCGATGATGTTGCGGTAGTACTCCTGCTTGTCATGCTCCTCGCCCGAGGTGTGGAGCAGCTCGTCGATGATGTACTGGTAGTCCTTGGGCAGAGCCTCCCGCACCTTGGCGCGGGTGTACTTGGAGGCCACGGAGCGGGCCAGATCCACCAGACGGTAGAGGGTGATGCGGTACCACTCCCCGCCGATGATCCCGCTTGCCCGCAGCTCCTCCATTTTCTCGGTGGGGTAGTAGATGAGGGTACACAGGGTGCGGCGGGATTCCTCGGACATGGTGCGGTAGAAGATGGTGTCCACCTTCTCGCGGATGACGCCGGAGCAGTTGTTGAGGATATGCTCAAAGGCCTCGGCCTCGCCGTGGAGGTCGCTCATGAAATGCTCGGTGCCCTTGGGAAGATTGGACAGGGCGTTGAGGTTCACCAGTGTCGCGCTGGCCAGGGCGATGGAGGGGTACTCGGCGGCAAGGAGGCGGAGAATTTTCAGTTGTTCCTTGGTGTAGGTGGTTTTGGGGTTGTCCATGGGTTCCTCCAAATAGATAGTAGTGTGCGGTTCGGAGGGGAGGGGTCTCCCCTCCCGAAATCTGTCGAAACAGAAGATAGCAAAATGTTTTTTGTTGTGGCGGTAGGGGAGACCTCTCCTCTACGGGTAACGGATTCATGGAACCGAACGGCTCGGATCACTGCATCCAGTCATACTCCTCATAGAGATCCGGCCGATAGATCCGTCCCTCCTCCACGGTGACGTGGGCGCGGACAAGATCTTCGAGGGCGGTGCGGATGTGGTAGTGGGCGTAGCGCTCGGTGGCCCCCCACATGACGATAAGGTGCTCACGGTAGGTATCTCCGAACTTGCCCTGGCCGTAGATATAGGTCGTCTCGCCGTCAAAGCCCATGAGTTCCTCGGGATTCCACGTGGGTTGGTTGGCAAAATCCCATTCGGTCATCACGTTGAGTACCGATGCGACTTCCTCGGCGGTGAGTGGGATGGTCTCTTCCTGGATCAGGGTGTTGGTGTAGGACGGCAGGTAGCTCTGATCGTCGAGGTGGTAGAAATACAGCACGCCGCCGTCCTCATGCACGTAGAAATCGTACACGTACACGCCGTCATACCCTTTGTCATTCCGCACGATATCGAAGGATACCGACTGAATGCACCGAACGAAGGGATAGGAGCGGACGTTGTCCCGATCCACGTAGGAGGAGTGGGGAATGTTGACCGCATTGCATTTGTAGTAGTAAGCTGACCACTTCCCTTCGACGTTTTGGGCGATCTCCTCGGGAGTATGATTCTCCAGATAGCAGTCGGCGGGGAGAGCATCGCCCAGAATCGCGGCGGGGAAGTCTTGCTCATACACGTAGCCGTTCAGATTGTCCCAACGGGCATCCAAGGTCTCATTGAGCCCGGAATAAGGATCCTTATCCAGATATAGCACGCCGTCCTTCATGCAGAGGGACAGATAAAACAGTTCGTTGTCGGGGAGGGAATAGACGGTGTAGTAGGTGTCCTTCCCGTCCTCGGTGTAATGGCGGACGATCTTGTTGCCGAAAACCGAGGCTAGGTACGCGTAGGAAAAATCTCGTTCCTCGACTTGACTCAGACTGTACACGAAATCGCTGATATCAAATGAAATGGTTTCCCCGTTATACTTCTCGTAGTAGTACTTAACGGTGCTGTCATCGTAAACGAAGGGAGTCTCGTTGTCGATCACCTCCGTGTCGCCCTTGACGTAATCGGCGGGGAGCTTGTTTTTGCCCGAGCAGGCAGGCAGGAGCAGCAGAGCGGACAGGGTCATGAGCAGGGCAAAGGTTAGGCATATAATTCGTTTCATAGCAGTTCTCCTTTCAAGGTGCTGATGCTCCTATTATAGCAGAAAAACGGCACCGATCGCCCCAAGTGGGATAATCGGTCGTATTTTGGGATAATCGGTATCCCTCATCCCATAAGACACCGAAAAAACGAAAATCTTACACCCTTTACAGAAAATTCACAAAAATTATTCCTTCCAAGCAGGGATCTCGTCCTTAAAGAGCTGATAGAACTCGGCGTTGGTCACCAGCACGATGGAATCGTCGGCTGCGGCGGCCTCGGCGATGGTCTTGATGAACAGGTCGAACTTATCCCACGTATTGAAGATATCCAGCTCGTAGCCGTGACCCCATGCGTAGAACAGCATGTCCTCGGTGCAGTCGGCGGCGATGAACTCGTTCAGCAGGGTCATGGAGTCGGCATCGCTGAAGGAGCAGGTGGGGTACCAGGTCATGAAATACTGAGGCAGGGAGAACTTGCTGAGCCCCATTTGGGTATTGCGGGTGGTGCAGCTGCCGTAGCGGACGTTCGTGGTCTCCAGAATGGTGACGATGTTCTGCTCGTTCCACTCGGTGTCGCCGCCCGGCCATGCCAGACCGATGGGCTCGTAGCCGAAGAGCTTCTCAATGTTGGTGGCGTCACGCTTGACCTCGTTGGTGACCTGCTTCTCGGTGTAGTTCTTCAGCGAGGGATGGTTGAGGGTGTGGCACTCCACGTCAAAGCCGTCGTAGATGCCCGACTGCAGCTCCTTGCGGGTGTAGCGGATGTGGGTGACGTCGGGGCGGCCAAAGTGCTGACCGACCCACGCCCAGTCGGCGCCGAACAGGCCGGTATTGATGTAGAAGGTACAGCAGTCTACGCCGTACTTGCGCATGATCTCCATCATGCGGGCGTCCTGGGTGATGCCGTCATCCATGCGGATGGTGATGTACTTCTTGGGGGTACCGTCGCGGACAATGCCGTGATCCTCACCGCCCTGGGGGGTCTCGGTGACTTCTTCGGTGGTGACTTCTTCGGTGGTGACTTCCTCGGTGGTCACTTCTGCGGTGGTTTCTTCCATGGTGGTTTCCTCCTCTGTGGGTGTTTCGGTGGGCTCTTCGGTAGGCGCCTCGGTGGGGGCCGCGGTGGGCTCGACGGTGGTTTCAGCGGTGGTGTCAGTGGGCTCGGCGAGGTCGCAGGCGGTCATGCACAGGGCGGTCAAGGACATGACCAGCAGGAGCGCCGCGGCAATCAGATACTTTTTCATACTCTTATACCTCTTACTTTCAAATAGGCTTGACGATGGTCTTGAAGAATTCCAGCTCCTCCCCCGAGGGACCCTTGACGAAGGCGATGCGCAGGGTCAGGCTGATGGGGTGAGCTCGGAGAGGAAGCTCGGCGGGGGGCTTGAGGGGAGTCGCACCCGCCTCAAGGGCGATGCGGTAGGCCTCGTCCACGTTCTGTGCGGAGAAGGCGAAATGCAGAAAGGGGTTGCCGTCGGCGGGTGTCGCTGCCTTGTCGGTGTTGAGATCGGGTTTGGCGAACAGCTCCACCAAATCCCCGTTCCCCGTATCCAAGAGGGCGATGCGGGAATCCCCCTCGCCCC
>JAZOOM010000184.1:0-13981 GCA_045655025.1 Eubacteriales bacterium
AAAGTTTTGGGGATTCTTAAGGGACTTTTTCAAAAGTCCCTTAAGCGGGTCCAGGGCAGAGCCCTGGCCGACAAACCCAAATTTGAACCTCTCAGAAAGGACACCTCTATGACCGACTTCACCAAGATCCCCGAGACCGCCCTCCCCCACTTTAAGGACGGCAAGGAAACCTTTTTCGCCCGCTTCGCGGGGGACGCGAATTGTAAGATCCTCCTCGGCCGCCTTCCCGCCGGTGCGACCATCGGCCTTCACACCCACGAGGATACCGCTGAGATCATCTTTTTTCTGTCGGGTACGGGCAAAATGCTCCTCGACGGTGAGACCGAGACCATCGCGGCAGGCCTGTGCCACTACTGCCCCAAGGGAAGCTCTCACAGCATGATCAACGAGGGGAACGAGGATATTACGTTCTATGCCGTCGTGCCGAAGCAGTAAGGCTGTTTGTGTTTATCGGATCGCGCGGTCATCCAGTAAATCAGACCAGTTGTCAAAACCCATCATACGCAGAATCACCTGCGAAATGGTGGAGATACAGTAATCTGTGTCTACAGCCACAACACCAACGATGGCTTCGAACAGCTTGTAGTGGGTGGAATCGTTGTTCAAACAATCCTGATTACGCTCCCCTGTGCTCATGATGAGATAATCGGATAGACCAAGAAGACGCATCCGCTCGGAAAGATAGTCATTTTTGACGATCCTGTCCTCCAGAATAGACATTTCATGCTTGGTGTACGCCGAATACAGCCGTCCTTGCTCATCTCGTGCAGTCAGATGTTTCATAATCGCCAGATGAACGGCAATTTCCAGCCATTTGTCTCCCACGTGCTCCAGAAGCTGATAGTCCAATACGCCTTTGTTTTCATTGGCATAGCCCGCTCGGATAAATGCCTGCTCAAGGAGCTGCCAGCTCTTTACGCGGTACCCAATCTTCTCCTCAATGTGCATGATAATTTCCTGATTCATATGAATCCCCTTTCTTGGCGGGGCAAAAAATGCCCCCGTATTTTTTACGGAGGGCAGGAAGATATGGATATACCGTAAAGAAAAACACCTATGGATACAGATACCCTGTTCCATTCGGTGCATCTTTACTGAAAAACTTTGATGGGTCGATTTCGTCTCCGAAATAAACTCGTCAACATTCTTCAATACCTCTGCACTCCTATATAGCCATTGTAGCACAGAAGATCCCGTTTGTCAACCCCCTATTTCTCAAAAAAACTTGACTTTTCAGCGTGAATGTGCTATAATGACCCTATCTATTTTCCCTAAGGAGGGAACCGCCCATGAATAAATGCTATATCCCCGAGGGCTACCGCCCCGTGTTGGATGCCTACGACACCCAGCGCGCTATTTCCTACATCAAAGTCCATTTCCAAACCGAGTTCCAGAATGCTCTGAACCTCAAGCGCGTTTCTGCGCCCCTGTTCGTCACGGATGCCTCGGGTCTGAACGATAACCTCAACGGCTACGAGCGTCCCGTATCCTCCGCCGGCCCCGCCATCGGCACCGAGGCCGAGGTGGTGCATTCTTTGGCTAAGTGGAAGAGACTGGCCCTCAAGCGCTACGGCTTCACCGTGGGTCACGGCCTCTACACCGATATGAACGCCATCCGCCGTGACGAGGAGCTGGATAACGTCCACTCCATCTACGTGGATCAGTGGGACTGGGAGAAGATCATCACCCCCGAGACCCGCACCATTGAGTATCGCCAGCTCATCGTCCGCGCCATCGTCCGCGCCATCTGCGATACCTGCGACCAGCTCCGCGTCCGCTTCCCCCAGCTCACCACCGTGCTGGATCGTGACGTGACCTTCATCACCTCCCAGGAGCTGGAGGATCTGTACCCCGATCTGAAGACGGGCTCCGAGCGGGAGAAGGCATTCGTCAAGGAGCATCACACTGCCTTCATCATGCAGATCGGCGGCAAGCTGAGGTCGGGCAACCGCCACGACGGCCGCGCCCCCGACTACGATGACTGGCAGCTCAACGGTGACCTCTTCTTCTGGGATGAGGTGCTGGGACGGGCTCTGGAGATCTCCTCCATGGGTATCCGCGTGGATGCCGAATCCCTCGACCGTCAGCTCACGATTTCGGGCTGCAACGACCGCCGCGAGCTCCCCTTCCATAAAATGCTTCTCAACAACGAGCTGCCCCTGACCATCGGCGGCGGTATCGGTCAGTCCCGCCTCTGTATGCTCATGATGGGCTGCTGCCACATCGGTGAGGTGCAGTCCTCCATCTGGGATGCCGACACCGTAGCCGCCTGCGAGGCCGCAGGTGTGCCCCTGCTGTAATCGATTTTGCAAAATATATAAAAACTTTTTCGCGTAAAACCCCATATTTATTCAACAAAAATATTGCAAAATCCCCACAAAAGTGCTATAATGATACCGTAAGATTCAAAAGTCGCATCGGTGCATCAACGCAGCGCGCACGCGTCCGAGAATCGTCAAAATCCATATTTTTGCTAAAGGAGCAAGATCATGAAGAAGATTTACGCAGGCAAGACCAAGGATGTTTACGAGCTGGAAAACGGGAACGTTCTCCTGAAGTTCAAGGACGATTGCACCGGTAAGGACGGCGTGTTCGATCCCGGCGAGAACTCTGTCGGTTTGACCATTGAGGGCATTGGCAAGGCCAACCTCCAGACCTCTGTTTACTACTTCGAGATGCTGAAGGCCGCCGGCATCAAGACTCACTATGTCTCCGCCGACGTGGAGAACGCCACCATGGAAGTCCTCCCCGCCGAGAACTTCGGTAAGGCACAGGGCGGTAACGGCCTTGAGGTCATCTGCCGTCTGGTTGCTACGGGTAGCTTCATCCGCCGCTACGGCGAGTACATCAAGAACGGCACCCGTATCCCCGGCGGTTACGTGGAGTGCACCTTCAAGAACGACGAGAAGGGCGATCCCCTGGTAACCGGTGAGGGTCTGGCCGTTCTGGGCGTTATGACCCCCGAGATGTTCGAGACCATGAAGAAGCAGACCATCGCCATTACCAAGATCGTGGCTGACGACCTTGCTACCATCGGTCTGGATCTGTGGGACATCAAGTTCGAGTTCGGCTACACCAAGGACGGTGAGGTCGTGCTCATCGACGAGATCGCCTCCGGCAACATGCGCGTCTACAAGGGCGACAGCATCGTGGAGCCCGTTGAGCTGACCAAGCTGATCCTCAATCGCTGATTATCTGAATAGAAAGAGAACTCCGACCTCGCAGTCGGAGTTCTCTTTTTTATACAAAGAACCCCGTCTCGGTTGAGACGGGGTTCTTGAATCGGGAATTACTTTTTCTCGTGCTTTTCGAGGGTCTTAATGAGCTGAGCGATATTTCTCTCGATCTGCTGGCCGAATTTCTTGCTGATGGAAGAAACACCCTTGCCGTTGGGCAACAGGCAGCCTGCAACCTGAGCGAAGGCGTTACCACCCCACTGATAGTAGTAGGACAGGTCGCAAACACGGCCGGAGAGAATCATATCCATCATGGGGCCGGACTGCTCGTCCTTGGCACCCTTGGTCTTCAGGTTGATCTCATAGTACTGAACGGTCAGAGTATCTACAGCGTGGTAAGCCATAGCCTCAATCATGGAGGTGACCATGGCCAGGGCATCGCCGCTGACGCTCTTGGGGATGGAAACGCAGGAAGCGGTCAGGTGCATCATGCTGCAGTAGCTCTCCTGCTGAGCGTTGAACTTGGGGTAGGGCAGGATACCGAAATCCACGTCGCAGCCGCGCATACGGGTAACGCACTGCATGACCTCACCCATGAACAGGGCGTGACCCTCACCGAAGGTCTTGACACCGGCATCGTACATGGTAATACCGCCGGAGTTGACCACGGCGTTCAGATCAATGGTGTAGTCCTTGGAGAAGATGAGCTTACCCATGTCGGCGATGTCATCGGCGCGCTGAACGTCCAGAGAGTAGATGGGCAGATCGTCCTCGTCCTTGGTGCAGAGGGTGATGCCGCCGCCGAAGACCATGCAGTAGGGAACGTCACCGGTGTAGGCCAGACCGCAGATGTCGCTGTCGTAGTCCAGCTTGCCGTTGCCGTTGTTGTCCTGAACGGCCAGCTGCTCGTACTCGTAGAGCTCCTCCATGGTCCACTCGCCGTTCTCGACCAGAGCGTACAGGTCGGGAATGCTGTAATCCTTGACCAACTGCTTGTTGAACATGATGACGAAGGTAGCGTCGTTGTCAGAGGTCAGCAGATCGCCGGTGGCGAAGTACAGTCTGTCCTCGATGGACATACCTTCGGCCATGTTGGTGTCCCACCAGGACTTGGTGAAGTCCAGATACTCGATCTCCTCACTGTTCAGGTTCCAGAGGAAGCCGTTGGAAGCGAAGGAAGCGGAGCCGGAGGTGTTGGTGATGATGGCCTGGAAGTCGCCCGAGCTTGCGGAAACCTCCTTGGAAACCAGGCCGTGGTGCTCACTGGTAGCCTTCTTCAGCTCCGTGATGGTGACACCGTAGGTCTGGAGAATACGGTCGTTTCTCTCGAACACGGCGTTGCTGATGTTGTCAGACTCGGAGGTCTGGTTCTCAGCGAAGATCTCCAGGGTAGACCACTCAGACTCGTCACGGGTCAAAAAGCAGAGCTCGGTGCCATCGTAACGGGTGCTGGGGATGTCCAGCGTCTCACGGGTTTCTTCCTCCGAGTTGTCGCCGGTGGCAGCTGCGGTGGTGTCGGTCGTGCCGTCATTCGTCGTACCGCAGGAAGCCAGCGTACCGACCAGCATCAGAGCGGCCAAGAGAACGCAAAGCAATTTTTTCATCATGAAAAAATCCTCCTATAAAATTTTTTGCTATGCGTACAGAACGTGCGCATGGCTATAGCCTTACCATTATATCACAGAAACGCTGAAAAATCAAGAGAAAAAAACGAAACTCCCGCCGAAAATACGGCGGGAGTTGTAAATTTTTTTTTGAGGTTCCCTTATGGTAGCCTGTTTCCGGCCGCTGTCTTACATGCAGATGTCGTAGGCCATGCGGTAGAGTCTCTCCACCTTGGCGTGTCTGGCCGTGCAATGCGCCTTCATCTGGGCGATCTCAAAGCCCGTGAAACGATCCAGCTCACCGTCCTTGAGGGTGTTCTTGTACATGTGATCCAGCGTCAGAGCGTAGTTGATATCGCAGGAGGTGATGCGGTTCTCGTGAACACACATAACCAGATTGGACTTGTTCTCCAGCAGGTGGTTTACAGCCTCAACACCCATCTGGGTAGCGGTCAGACGGTCGCGGAGAGTGGGGTTACCGCCGCGAATGGTGTGACCCAGGTTGGTGAAGCGGGTGTCAATGCCCGTCTCGCGGATGATCTCGTCCTTAAAGTCATCGCCGTAGTTCTTGCCGTTCACCTTGGGCAGTCCCTCGCTGCAAATGGCGATGATGCCCCGCTTGCCGTAGATCTCGCGAGCCTCGCGGATCTTCTTGATGGCATACTCGCGGTCGAACTGCACCTCGGGAATGGCTACGGAGATGGCACCGGTAGCCAGAGCCAAATACAGGGACAAGAATCCGCACTTGTTGCCCATGACCTCAGTGACGATGCAACGGGCGTGGGACTCGGCGGTGTCGCGCAGAGCGTCGAACAGACCCAGAGCGGTGTTCAGCGCGGTGTCGAAGCCGATGGTCTGCTCGGTGGCAGAGATATCGTTGTCGATGGTGGCGGGAATACCGATGGAGGGGATGCCGTGGTTGGTCAGATCGGTGGCACCGCGGAAGGTACCGTCTCCGCCGATAGCAATGACCGCGTCGATCTGGTATTTATCGCAGGCGCGGAGAGCCTTGTCCATACCCTCGGGCGTGGCGAACTCGGGGCAGCGGCTGGAATACAGGATGGTGCCGCCGCGGGTCACGATGTTGGATACGCTGGACGAATCGAAGGGACGCAGATACTTCTGACGAACCACGTCGGGATCAGACTCGTCAGCGGCGCCCAAAAGACCCGAATAACCGCCCAGAATGCCAACGACCTCAAAGCCCTGGCTCAAAGCGCGACGGGTAGCCGCACGGATGGCGGCGTTCATACCGGGGGCATCGCCGCCCGAGGAAAGAATTCCGATTCTTCTGAAATTAGCCATGAAAAAACCTCCTGCCGTCCCGTATGGGAAACGGCCTTTTTCTGTTTGCTGTTATGATTTTATTTTACCCGTTCGAAACGGTAAATAGTCAGGATTCAAGCTCCTCCATGATCCGTCGGACAGCCTCGCGCATGACACGGGAGGCGGCGGCCTCACGGATGTAGTTGCGGGATTTCTGACGGTAGTAGAGCTTATGGGACTCCACGCCGCTCTTCGTGGCGATGCCGATGTAGACGGTGCCCACGGGGTTCTCCTCGGTGCCGCCTCCGGGGCCCGCGTAGCCCGTGGTGGAAAGACCCACGTCAGCACCCGTGCGCTCTCGGGCACCCGCGGCCATTTCGGCGGCGGTCTCGTGGCTGACCTCGGTGTGAGCATCAATGGTAGCGGGGTTCACGCCGATCAAACGGATCTTGATGTCGTTGGTGTAGGTGACAAAGCCGCCCATATACACCGCGGAAGCGCCGGGAACAGCGGTGATCCGCTGGCCGATCATGCCGCCCGTACAGGACTCGGCAGAGGCAACGGTCAAGCCCTTTTCCCCAAAGAAGCGAACCAGCGCGGTCTCGATGTTCTCGCAATCCACGCCGTAGACGTGGGGAGCGATGGCGGGATTGTCCAGAATGGTGTCCACCATGGTGTCGCACAGGGCGGCGGCGGCCTCTTCGCTGTCGGCTCGGGCGGTGACGCGGAGGCGCACCTCCCCCGACTTGCAGTAGGGAGCTACGGTGGGGTTGACGGAGGAGACCATTACGTCGTGGAGAATGGTCTCCACGGCGGACTCGCCCAAGCCCATGAGGTGGATATTGCGGCTGATGAGCACTCCGTCGGTGTAGCGGCGGAGGAAGGGAACCACCAGCTCGTTGCACAGAGGGATCAGCTCGGCGGGAGGGCCGGGGAGCATGATGGCGGTGCGGGTCTCGTCACCCACGGCCAGAGCGGGGGCGGTGCCGTAGTCGTTGGGGAATACCTCACAGCCCACAGGCATCATGGCCTGCTTTTCGTTGTTGGGGGTCATGACCCGACCCGTCTTTGCAAAGAAATCGCGGATGCGCTCCAGGGACTCCTCGTGAAGCTCCATGGATCTGCCGAAGTAGGCGGCGACGGTCTCCTTGGTGAGGTCGTCGTAGGTAGGACCCAGCCCACCGCTGAGGATCACCAGATCGGCGGCAGGCCGTCCGTGCCCCTCAAAGGCATCCGCCAAAGCCACGCGAAGCCGCTCGGGATGGTCGCCCACCACGGTCTGATGGTAGACGGCGATGCCCAGAGAAGCCAGCTTTTCGGCCAGGAAGGCGGCGTTGGTATTGACGATATCACCCAGCAAAAGCTCGGTTCCCACACAGAGGATCTCGGCTGTTCGAATGGGCATTGCGCGATGATAGGTAGGCGTGCTCATAGAAGGAAACCGTAAGCCCGAGGGCATCCTTTCATTGTTGTGAGGCACAAAAAGGCAAAATAAACCAAATACTATTATACCACGAAAAAGTCTGTTTGTAAACGAAAAAATGCTACAAAAAACTTGAAATCTTTCGGCTTTTGTTGTATAATACTGTATAGGAATACACTACATAGGAGCACATCATGTCCCACATCTGTCACCCCTCCCTAACCGCCTGCCGAATCTGCCCCCGCGCCTGCGGTGTTGACCGCGCCGCCGGGAGCGCGGGCGTGTGCGGTATGCCCGCGGAATACCGCGTTGCCCGTATCGCTCCCCACCTCTGGGAAGAACCCCCCATCAGCGGCAGCCGAGGCTCGGGTACGGTCTTCTTTTCGGGCTGTAACCTTCGCTGTATGTTTTGTCAGAACCGCACCATCAGCCGTGAGGGCGTAGGGGAAGCCATGACCGAGGACGTCCTGCGGGATCGGATTCTCGCGCTGCTGGATCAAGGCGTCCATAATCTCAATCTGGTCACGCCCACCCACTATACGCCAATGTTAGTTCGCCTGCTGGAATCCCTGAAGCCCCACCTGTCGGTTCCCGTGGTTTGGAACAGCAGCGGCTACGAAACGGTGGAGACCCTGCGGATGCTGGATGGGCTGGTGGATATCTACCTGCCCGATTTCAAGTACGTATCCTCCGAGCTCTCTGCCGCATACTCTGCCGCTCCCGATTACGCAGAGGTGGCCACCCGTGCAGTGCTGGAAATGTACCGCCAGACGGGGGCATACGAGGAGCGGGACGGCCTGGCGGTCAAGGGTGTGCTGATCCGCCATCTGGTGCTTCCCGGTTGCCGCGCCGATTCCATGGCGGTCATGCAGCGTATCGCCGCTGTGCTGCCCCCGTCGGATATCCGCGTTTCGGTCATGCGGCAGTACACCCCGGATTTCGCCATGGATTGTCCCCATAAGAATCTCCACCGCCGCGTTACTGCGTTCGAATACGATTCCGTCCTGGCAGAGGTCGCCCGTCTGGGGCTGGTGGGCTTCAGCCAGGGGAAGGATGCCGCCAGCAAGGTATATACGCCGGATTTCGGGAAGAAGTGAAGCGGTAATTACAGAAAACAAAAAAACGAGCCGCCTCGGCGAATGCGAGGCGGCTCGTTTGCGCTATCAAAGAAGATCGGCAGACGTCTTAAGCGGCAGTCTTGACGAGCTGGATATCACCCCAAGTGCCGTTCATGCAATACACGACACCGTTGGTATCCTTGACCAGCAGGTACACGTTGTAGGTGCCGACGGCCAGGTCAGCTACGGGGATCTTGATGCCCTCGTAACGCTTGGCCACGGGGGAGTTCAGCGCGCTGTTCAGCCCGGGCTCGTCCTTCCAGAAGTCGGCAGAGAAGACGGGCTCGTTCATACCGATCTGGTAGCCGAACTCAGCGATCTTCAGACCGCCGACGGTGGGGTTCGCCCAGCCGCGGAAGGAAACGGCATCCAGACCGTCCACGTTGACGGTGCCATTTACGGAATTCATGTAGATGTGGGCTTCCTGAGTGCAGAGGTCGGTGTAGCTGTCGCCGACCCAAGTGCGGACGTTATCGGCGCAGACGCGGAGGTGAGCGGAATTGCCCTCGAAGGAGGGACGATTGGCGGGAATCTCGGGAATCTCGGGAATCTCCACGGAGGACAGGGGCGCGATGGAGACGGAGGAGAAGTCCAGAGAACCGGTTCGGGTGGCGATACCCACGTCGGACAGGGGGGTATCCACAACCAAGGTGTTCTCAATGACGTACTGGCCGTTCTGATCCAGCGTGAAGCCGTAGTCGTCCTTCAGATCGTGGAAGATGGTGACGATGGCCTTCTCGCAGAAGGTGGCACCGCCCGTGACGGTCAGACCGTCGTAGGACTTGCCTGTACCCTTCAGCTCCACGGTAGCGGCCAGAACGCCGTCTACGGTGATGTAGACCATAGAACCGCTGTCAATGACCTGTACGTCCTTGTTCTGGCAGTTGATCTCGATGAGCCAGTAAGCGGTGCCGATCTTGGTGACGGCGGACTCGTCGTAGTACTTCACGCCCAGGAGCAGACGCTTGTGGTTCCAGAGCTGGATACCGGCACCGGCGTGGCCGGCGGAGTGACCGTCGGTCTCGTAGTAGTTGTTCAGCACGTTGGCGATGCCGGTGGTATCCTCGGGCTTAACCGACTGGGCACCGCGGATGAAGAAGGATGCCATCTGCTTCTTGGCGGAAATGATGGAGTGAACGGTGTAGGCGTAGGTGCCGTCCATCTTCACGAAGGCCTCGGAGAAGCCCTGGGCTCTGAAGTACGCGCCGTTGGCGTCGTTGTACACGGTGCCCGCGTCGCCGGTGGCCTGGGTTACGGTGGTGAAAATATCCTTCAGGTTGGAGTTGGTGATGGCCACGGTGGCATCCACGGCAGTGTTATCAGCGAAGTTGGAGGAGGCGTTTGCGGTGACGTTCATGGAGGTGTCGGGGTAGGCGACGCCGTCCTTGATGACCACGGTCAGGTTCTCGCGGAGACGAACAACAGTGCCGTCCTCCAGCTTGACCACGAAGCCGATCATATGGGTGCCCGCGGGCAGACCAGCCAAGGGAACGTCGATCTGGAAGCGGGAAGCGTTGGCACCGCCTGCGGCCAGAATGCCGTCCTCGGTTGCCTGCTTGAACTCACCGTAGACCATGGTGTAGTTGTCGATGAAGTAGCCGAACTGATCGATGGGCTGACCGAAGCCGATCCAGCCACGGAGGGCCAAAGACTCGTGAGCCTCGCCGACATTGAAGGTGATGGTGTTCTCGATAGCGGTCAGCTTATCGCCTGCGCCGCCGTCCTGCTCAAAGTACATAGCGCCGTTGACGTAGAAGGTATCGAAGGAGAGACCCACCTTGCCCGCGGCGGCATCATCCACCTCAACGTAGGGGGGATGCAGCTCGAAGTCGTAGGCCAGGGCGTACTTGGCGGTGTTGAAGAAGGCGATGTACTCAATATCCAGGGTAGCGTCGGTCAGGCTTCTGAAGGGATCCAGGCGGAGGTAGCCCACGTTGCCGTCGGTAACGTTGGCGATGGCGGACACGTCCAGGATCAGCAGATTCCAGGAGCTGTCGCGGTTCCAGGACAGCACGGTATGGTCGTTCTGACCGTTGGGGCCGTCGGCGGTGCCGATGAACATCTCACCGTCAACCTCGCCGGTGGCGCGGTAGGAGATGGCCAGATACTTGGGCATAAAGCCGATGTCCTCGCCAACGACGAACTGGGAGTCATCGATGTTCACGGTGAGGCGGACGAACGTATAGCCGTCCTCCGTCAGAATTTCCGCACCGGCGATACCGCTGCCGGCGGTAGCAACGCCTGCCAGCTTCTCGGGCTCCATGATCCACACGGGATCGGCGGGGTCAGCGGTGGGAGCCTCGGTAGACTCGTCGGTGGTAACCTCCTCGGTGGTGGGCTCCTCGGTGGGTTCCTCGGTGGTGGATTCCTCGGAGGGCTCCTCGGTGGGTTCAGCGGTGGGAGCCTCGGTGGGCTCATCGGTAGGCTCTGCGGTGGGAGCCTCGGTGGGGTCCTCGACGGTGGTGTCAGCAACGGTAGTTTCGTCAACAACAGGGTCGTTGTTGCAGGCCGCAACAGTAAACACCAGAGCGAGCATGAGAATTGCGATAACAAGCAGCTTCTTCATGATGTGGTCTTCCTTTCTTTTTTTCTAAAGCGGATGTGCTCCTGCTCTGATGCCATTATTATACTATACGGTAACAAAAAAATCAAGAGATTTCAACGCTTTTTCCGTAATTATCGTTCGACAGAATGAGCTAAAAACAGCGGCCTACTGTGCCCTGAAATAACAAAGTCCCCGCAAAGAGCGGGGAGCTTTGAGGATTAATTTCTGAATCAGGATCGGATTCCTGCCTCCGAAAAGGGGATCATATTCACACGGGTGAAGTATACCGTTCCGCCTCGAATGGCCGCTCCGCATTCGGCTATGCAGGAGGAGGCCACCAGTGTGTCGGTCACGGTGGCGGTGGAGCCGTCCTGCAGGGCAATGGTTGCGGTGGCCGCAAACTGAATGGACGGTTGGATACGCTGGAAGTGCTCGGGGTAGCTCTGCGCCCCTTGCATGGTGATGCGGGTGATCTCCTTGCCGTCTACCAGGACGTACACGGTCTTGCCGTCGTCGGCCAGGGTCAACTGTTTGCCCGATACCTTGAATTCGTAGGAGTAGTTGCGGATGCGGTAATCCACGGAGGGATCCAGACCCTTGATGACCACGGTCAGCGTTCCCTCGGAGAGCTTGACGTAGATGCCCGCGCCGCCGCAGAGGCCCGTACCGTCGGTTTCGAAATAGTTATCCAAGGTCAGGGGGACGGATACCACGGAATTGACCATTTGGGTTCCGCGGACAAAGAAGAAGGAGCAGCCGGTCATGGCTTCCACCGACACGGTCATGGCGTATTTGCCCTCGGTGGGATTCTGGAAGGAATGGATGCCCTCGTAGGCAAAGCAGGGAACTCCGTCTACGTCAAGGATCGCGTGGGTATCGCCCGCTCCGTAGCGCATGCTGAAAAGCTCGGACAGGGTGGACATCACGAAGTCCGTCCCGATGGCGTTGTCCTTGGCCTCCACGGTATGGGAATAGGGGATGTCCGTGGGCTGATTGGGGACGAAAACGTCTTGAATGGTGAGGAAGGGAACCACACCCTCGGTGTTGTCGTTGGGTACGCCGCCCAGCATCAGAGAGAAGGTCTGCCCGTCCTTGACCGACAGATCCAGGGTCAGATCATTCAACAGAGCGTGGTCGGTGGCGTTTTTATGCCCCAGGCCCGAGAAATGCCCCTCGGAGGGCTCGCCCGAGACACCGTTTTCCGTGATGGCATACCACGTCAGACCGTCCGAGGACCAGGCGTAGTGATCCACACCGCCGTCCAAAGCCAGCCAGCCCGAAACACGGAGCGTGCCGTCGTCCGCCACAATAATGCCGTCTGCGGGGGCATTCACCGTGATGGCACCGTCAGTCAGGCTGCCCGTGCGGTCGGAGTAAGCGTTGGCAACGCCGGGGCCCTTGCCGTTAACGTGAGTCAGAGCGGCGTGATAAGGGATATCCGTCTGAGGGATCAGACCCTCCAGCACCAGCGTAATGGGGTGATATACCTCCACCACAGAGCCGTCTGCCAGACGGGCTACAAAGGTCACGGTGTGGGTGCCCGTGGGGAGCTCAAAGAGGGGGGCTGTGATGCGGTAGCCCAGGGCGTACGCGCCGCCCGCCGCCAGGATTTCCTCATCCGCGGGGACGGAGAAATTGCCGTACACGGGGCTCTCTCCGTTGAGGCTGTAGCCCAAGCTGTCCACGGCCAGATTGTAGCCGACCCATCCCACTAAGGTCAGAGATACGGCTTGGGTGCCCTCGGGCAAGGTCAGGGTGTACTGTAGGTCGGTCAGAGCCTCATCAGCCTGTCCGTCGGGGAAGTAGGCCGTTTCGTTGAAGAGCAGCTCCGTCATGGTGGAGGAGACCAGCTCCTGCTCGGGAGGAGACGGGGCAGATGGCGTGTTCGATTGGGTATCGGAAGGGACTCCGACGGTGTCGGAGGGAAGGGTGAGGGCACCTTGGGTAGTCTCCTCGTCCGTCCGGGGAGGTTTTTTTCGGCATCCCGGGGCGGTAACCAGCAGGATGGCGGACAAAAGCAGGATCAAAAAACGTTGCTTCAAGAGGCACGTCCTTTCCCGAATCCGCTCATCACCCAAAGGATGATGGGAACTCGGTTTATTTTATTCACATATATATATACCATTGTATCACAAAATAGCTGAGATGTCAATCACGGCGTGAAAATTGCTGTGAACAAACAGAGAGAAAATCGGGAGAAATGGGGAGGGAGATCGATTGCCACCGTCGGAGAGCCGATTGCGGCTTTTGAGTAGGTAGGCGCAGACCGCGATACCCCGGAGGGGGAACGGCATACCGAGGGGCATGCCCGGTCTCATGTTCGGCTGCTCGGGCTCTTGCCGCGTTTGCTGTACAGGGTACGACTCAATCCCGGCATGGCCGAGAACACCGCCGCGTCCATGCCCCGGGAAAAAGACAATGAAAGCAGCTCTTTCCGGCGAAACGAGCTTTTCACCGCGCTAGAGAGCAGGGAAGAAAGGACGAAACAAGACACGAAAATTTTTTTGAAAAAAACTAAAAAAACTTTTGCAAAACCCCTTGACAATTTGCTCCAAATCGTGTATAATATCAACGTTGCGTTAAGCGACATGCGAGAGTGGCGGAACTGGCAGACGCGCACGTTTGAGGGGCGTGTGGTTCACACCGTACGGGTTCAAGTCCCGTTTCTCGCACCAACCGTTGCACCGAGTATTCGGTGCAACTCATAAGCGGGCATGGCGGAATTGGCAGACGCGCTAGATTCAGGTTCTAGTCGGGGCAACTCGGTGGAGGTTCAAGTCCTCTTGCCCGCACCAATACAAAAAAGGAGTGGTTTACCACTCCTTTTTTGTATTGATACGGGTTTGGGG
>JAZOOM010000185.1:0-5672 GCA_045655025.1 Eubacteriales bacterium
TGGTACCACAACGCCATGGAGCTGCCCGCCGATCCCGACTCGCTTCGCGACCGTTTGGCCGCTATCACGGCATCCACCTCCCGCTTTGCCCTGACCCCCCATCTCTTGGGCATGAACGGCTGTGACCACCAGCCCATTCAGACGGATCTGCACAGGGTGATCGCCCTGGCCAACGAGGTGCAGGACGAGGTTACCGTGAAGCAGTCCAATTTCACCGACTATATTGAGGCACTCCGCCCCTATAAGGACACCTTCCCCGTGTACGAGGGTGAGATCAACGGTCAGCTCTCCGCCGGTGCCTGCCCCTTGATCTGCACCGCCTCGGCTCACGTGGACATCAAGCAGAAGAACCACGACACCCAACACCTGCTGGAACGTATTTCCGAGCCTGTGAGCCTCATTTCCAAGCTGAACGGCGGGAGCTACGACGGGGATCTGTTCCTGTATGCCTGGAAGAAGCTCATGCAGAACCATCCCCACGACTCCATCTGCTCTTGCTCCTGCGACGAGATCTATGAGGAGATGAAGACCCGCTTCGCCAAGGCCTACGCCTGCGGCGAGGAGCTGTTGGACGGTGCGTTGAATCATTTGGCCGCCACCGTGAACACCTCCGAGGCGGACGGCGATGCCGCCATTTTGGTGCTGTCTCTGGAGCCGAACAAGTCGGTTCTGACGGTTCAGGCTAACGTGGATTTGGATCTGTCCGACACGACTGCCGCTATCGCTGTTTTCGACGAGGAGGGCAGGGAAGTACCCGCCACCTTTACCTATATTCCCAACCAATTCACCTACACTCTGCCCAAGGATCGCTTCCGCCAGCCCCGCTACGTCAACCGCTTTGCCGTGGAGATGCAGGTGGAGAGCTTGGGTATGGGCTACCGCGTGTTCAGCGTGCGCAAGCAGGCTCCCACGGTGAAGACTGCCGTTTCCTATACGGCGGATACCATGGAGAACGAGTTCCTGACCGTGAAGTTCAACCAAAACGGCACCGTGGATGTGACCGACAAGCGTTCGGGGCGCACCTACGCCGGCCAGAATCTCTTTGAGGACACCCGCGACGTGGGTAACCTGTACAACTACGTCCAGCCCGAGGGCGACGTGGCCGTGACCACCGCAACCGCCAAGGCTGAGATCTCGGTGCATGAGGTCACGCCCTGGTCGGTGACCTTCAAGGCTGTTGTGCCTATGGATATTGACGCCGACGTGACCACCTACGTGACTCTGTCGGACAAGGTGGCTCGGGTGGACTTCAAGACCGTGGTGGTAAACCGCATGGAGAACCACCGCTTCCGCGCTCTGTTCACCTCGGATATTGAGACCAAGTCGGTCTATGCCGAGGGTCAGTTCGACGTGGTGCGCCGCGACGTTCAGCCCTCCCCCTTCTGGCAGAATCCCTGCAACGCTCAGCGCGCGCAGGCCTTCGTGACGTTGGAATCCGATGCGGCTACCGACGCGCTGATGGTGGCCAACCGCGGTCTCTGCGAGTACGAGGTGCTTCGTGACGGGCGCAACACCTTGGCCGTTACCCTTCTCCGCGCTTCGGGGGAGATCGGCGACTGGGGCGTGTTCCCCACCCCTCTGGGGCAGAAGCTCGGCACGTGGGTGCTGGAGTATGCCATGATCCCCTACGACGTGAGCCGCCGCGCCGATGCCTACGCCGAGGGCTACACCTTCGCCTACCCCGCCGCCGTGGCCATCGGTACGCCCAAGCATGAGGGTGTGCTGCCTGCCGCCGCGGAGTACGTGTCCTTTGACAATGAGTACGTTCGCATGACGGCCTTCAAGAAGGCTGAGGAGCGGGATACAGCCATCCTTCGGTTTTTCAACACCGCCAACGGGACGACATCCTTGACAGCGGAGGTTCCTGCCTTCAAGTCGGCTTGGCTGACGAATTTGGGCGAGGAGCGGCAGGAGGAGATCGCAATCGTGGATGGGAAAATTACGCTGGAGATTCCGGCCAAGAAGATCTTTACGGTGGAGCTTATGTAAGACAATATGACACCCCCTCGTGGTTTGAACACGTGGGGGTGTTTTCAAATTTGGGTTTGTCGGTGAGGGGGCACGGCCTCCGGCGGCTTAGAACCTTTTGCAAAAGGTTCTTGGCGGGTGCCGCCGAGCTTGCTCGGCATGCAGTGCCCTGCCGTCCCCGTTAAACAGCAATTTTTAATTTAACCAATCCTCAATCACTTCCAAAATCTTAAACCGCACCTTGTACTTGGTCTTTCCCGTTTCGGTGATGATGCCGTACTGATCCTTGGTGAGGCCTACTTGGATGAAGGCGTCCTCGTTGTCAGCCTTAGCGGTGGCGGCGGAGAGGCAGAGGGGCGGGAAGAGGCAGCACCACCAGTTCTGCCCCTCTGCTTCCCCGATGCAGACGCGGAGGGAGACGTAGGTTCCCGCGGGGAAGGCGCAGGCTTCGTAGGTGCGGGTGGGGTAGTCCTCCTCCCCCAGCAGTACCGTTACGGGGTAGTCGTAGCCCTCTGCCGCCATAACGGCGGAGGCGGCGGATTCCAGGTCGGAGAGGTGGGCGGTCAGGGCGGCGATGGCCTCGGCTTGGGTGGCGCAGCCCTCCAGGTAGGGGGCGGCGGCGGCCAGCACGGTGTCCCGCACCTTGAGCTTGAGGGCCTGATCCTCCTCGGTGTCGGAGTTGGCCAGGACGTGGAGCCGCACCACGGTGTCGTAGATCTCCCGCTCTCCGTGGACGGGTAGAAAACTGAGGGCCATCAGAGCGATCAACAGGATCACGATGGCTACGTAAAAGCGATTGGGCATAGAAAAAACCTCCTTATGTGGGTATGATGGGATTATCATGACCACGTAAGGAGGTTTTTATTCAATGGTTTTTTTTAATTCAATCCGTCCGGATTATACTTGTCGCTCTTTCCCTTGTTACAGCGATCACACAGGGTACGGAGGTTTTCGGGAACGGATTTCCCCCCTTTGGCAACGGGTTTAATATGATCTACATGAAGTTGAATTCCATCCGCCACCGTTGCTCCGCATATGCAACATCTGAAGCCGTCACGGAGGAGGATATCGTATCGGACTCCCTCGGTTACTTTGGCGCGTTCCTTTTGTCTTTCACTTTGTTTTTCACGCATTTGTTGGCACTTTAACAGGGAATGACTGACCTCTGTTTGATTATATGTTTGTTTTGCGTGGTAGTGGTTTCTACCCTTGGGGCTTGTATACTCTTTGTGTATGGTTACGTATACGTCCCGAGACGGGTTCAGTAGTAATTTTTTGGCTTCAATAGCCTCGTAACGGCGAAAATACGGATACTGTTCATGGTATGCGTGATGAACCGAAACGTCTTTTTGCATAGTCAATTCGTATTTTCGGATATATTCTTGAAAAAGCTCGCGATTTTCGGCCACCAATTTTGTAATACGCGCCATTTCATCTTCATGGGAAAATACCCATTCGTCCAAAATATCCGATAAATGCGCGCGGTCGAATTGTGCTTTCGATTTTAATGATTTGCAATACCGGTAGGCAGACGGAAAGGTATGAAAGGAAAATTCGCCATTGAGTTGTTTCACAGCGGCCAGCAGCTCGCTTGTTTCCGAAACAAGAAGGATTCGCTTCTTGTGAATTCGGAAGCATATCCATAAAGCAAAGCACAGCCCGGTGACAACAAGACAAAGGGCAATTCCACAGAAAAGCTCCGACTGAAATAAACGTGTCATCATTACGCCAACGCATCCTTTACGATGTTTGCAATCATCTCCACCACGGCATCCATGCCCCCGTCACAGGTGACGGTACAGCCCGCGGCCTTGACGTGGCCGCCGCCCCCGAAGGTGGCGCAGATGGCCGCCACGTCCACGTGGCAGGAGGAGCGCATGGAGACGCGGTAGGTGCCCTCGGCGGTGGGCTGGCGGATGGCTACGGCTACCTGCACTCCCTGGAGTCCTCGGGCTACGTCTACGAGGGTGTCGAAATGCTCGTCGGAGAAGCCCATCTCGGACTTGACCGCGTAGGGCATATCCACGATGCCCAGCTTACCGCCCGCAAAGAGGCGGAGGCGGTCGAAGCCCACCTTCTCGGCGCGGAGGAGGTCGTAGGACTTGACTCCGAAGAGGCGGTGGTTGATGTCGGCGGGGTCGTAGCCGTTTGCGCCCTTGGAGGATTCCAGCAGGACGGCGGCGGCGCGGTGGGTCTCGGGTGAGGCGTTGCTGTACTTGAAGCAACCCGTGTCCGAGCTGATGGAGGCGTAGAGCAGACGATCCACTCCCTCGGGAATGGCGGCGAGGCGGCCACTCTTCACCAGCTCACGGGACAGGCGAAAGACCAGCTCGCCCGCGGAGGAGGCGGAGCCGTCGATATACCCGTCGGCGTACATCTCGCCCTTGGCGTGATGGTCGATCATGAGGTCGAAGCGACCCTCGTACAGGGGGTACAGGGTACCTGCCTGGGCGGGGGAGGCGGTGTCCACCGAGATGATCCGCGTGGGGGCAAAGTCGGCGGGGAGATTTTCCTGCTTGATGCTCTCCTGCATTCCCTCGGTGAGGAAGCGCAGGCGTTCGGGGATCTCGTCCTCGCAGACGCAGTAGGCGGTACAGCCCATGGCCTCCAAAATCAGCTTGAGGCCAAAGCCCGACCCGATGGCATCCCCGTCGGGGTGGCGGTGAAACAGGATCAGGACGGGCTCACCCGCGGGGAGGCGGGCGGCGGTTTCGGGGAGGGTGAGTTTGCGGTAATTCATAACATAAAAGCCCTTTCGTGCGGCATCGCAGCCGGTTTTGCGTAGCAAAATAGCCGCCGCTCGGCGGCGATCGCTGCAAAACGCGATGAAATCACTCGTCGTCGTCCTCGTCCAGCAGATCGTCCAGAGCGGAGGTCTCTTCGGTCTCCTCCTCAGGCTGCTCCACGTAGGTGAAGCCGCTGATGATCTTCTCGATCCTGGCACCGTAGGCGATGGAGGTGTCCTCCACAAAGGACAGCTCGGGGGTGATGCGGAGGTTGAGGCTCTTGGCCAGCTGGCCGCGGATATAGGGGGCGGAGGACTCCAGACCCTTCTTTACGGTCTTCTTGTCCCCCTGCATGTGGGAGTAGTAGATCTTGGCGAACTTGAGGTCGGGGGTCACTTCGACGCCCGTGACGCTGACGAAGGCCTCGCTGACGCGGGGATCCTTGACGGTGCGGATGATCTGTGCCGCTTCCTTGAACATTTCCTCGTTGATGCGGCTCTGACGGTATTTGGCCATAATTTTCTCCTTTTTGGGGGAAGGGAGACCTTCTTGAAAGAAGGTCTCCCTTCCCCCAAGCCCCCATCCCTTCCAAGAACTTTCAAATAGGGGTAATTGTTGTATTGGTGAATCTCAAAAATTTTCAAAGAGGGAATATTCTTTGCTTATTTCCTTTTTGAAAGTTTTTGAGGGGAGCGCAAGGGGGACTTTTTTCAAAAAGTCCCCCTCGCACGTTCTTTCGTTCCCCCGCTCTTACTGAGCAGCGTCCACGATAGCGGCGAACTTGGCGGAAACCAGAGAGGCACCGCCGATGAGGCCGCCGTCCACGTTGGGCTTGGACAGAAGCTCGGCTGCGTTCTTCTCGTTCATGGAGCCGCCGTACTGAACAACAGTAGCCTCGGCGATCTCGGCACCGAACATCTCGGCCACAGCGGCACGGACGTAGCCGTTGCCCTCGTCAGCCTGGTCGGCGGTAGCGGT
>JAZOOM010000186.1:0-8289 GCA_045655025.1 Eubacteriales bacterium
GTCTCTCTGCTCCTCCAGATATGCCTTGTTACCGAAAGCACGGTACCAGTCGCAGTGGATCAGGAGCCACCAGATGGAATAGGCGGAAATGCCGTTCATCCATGCGCCCACGGGGGTCTCGTCGCGGACCACGTCCAGAGAACGGGGCACGATGTCGTTGTAGCCGAAAGTAGCCAGAATGGTGTTGACCTCGGTGTGCATGTCACCGATCCAGACCAGACGGTCGCGCTTGATGCCGTCCCACAGGTACTCCTGCATGTTGACGTGGGCGGTGTAGGCGGCGGTATTCCAGATGCGGGTCAGCTTCTCGTCGGAGCACTCGAAGGAGCCCTTGTAGTCCAGATCCAAATAGTGGAACACACCCTGAATGGCCTTGAAGGACACCACGGCATCGTCGTCCACCAGCTCTACGCAGACGAAGCGCTGGCCGGACTCGTTGGTCTCGTTGGCGGAGTAGAAGCCCACGTTCATGATACGGTCGCGGATGGCGTGATCGTTGGTGGTGTTCTTGACCTTGATGGGGGTGATGGCCTCCATGACGGACTCACCGGTACGGACGAGGATGTTGCAGCGGGCGTCGTCGCCACAGCCCTTGGAGCCTGCGCCCCAGATCATGAGGCGGATGGAGCCGGGGAACTCACAGCCGTAGTCCAGCACCAGCTTAGCCTTGGGCTGGCCGGGCTTGTTGACCATGGTGCAGCACTCGCCGGGTACCAGGGTGATCTGGTTGCTTCTCTCCTGCAGGAGGGACTCGGGGTTGTTCACGTTACCCTCGGTCAGCACCACGCGCTTGGGAGCGAGGTAGCGGCGGGTACGGGGGTCGGTGATGGACCCGTTCAGAGCAGGGATCTTTTCGTTGATCTTCATGGTAGGTTCTCCTATCTGAATCAAAAATTTTCTTATTCGGTGCGGTTGACGCGAAGGATCCGCAGACACCTCTATTATATCATGTTGCACGGATTTTTGCAAGATGCTTTTGGGAATTTCTGTGAAAAATCCGTAAAACTCCGCCTCATACCTTTGAAAAAAAGGAATTTCCCACAGCGAATATTGACTTTTATCCCGTAATATGCTATCATAAAGAAAAATCACTCCATCGGAGGCCTCCATGAATCCCACCCGTATCCGCGACCTTGGTATATCCGTCGGCAGAATGCCCACGGGATCCCTCAATAAGATCACCGACGTCCCCGGCGTGACCGTGGGCCACGCCACCATTGACACCGACCGCCAGAAGACGGGTGTCACCGTTATCCTCCCTGCCGAGGGCAACCTGTACACCGCTCCGCTTACCGCCGCCTGCCACGTCATCAACGGCTACGGCAAGTCCGCGGGCCTCATGCAGGTGCAGGAGCTGGGCACCTTGGAGACTCCCATCGCCTTGACGGGCACTCTGAACGTGGGTAAGATCCACGATGCGCTGGTGAGCTATACCATTGAACAATGCACCGCCGAGGGCAAGTCCTGCCGCTCCGTCAATCCCGTGGTGGGAGAGACCAACGACGGCACCCTCTGCGCCAACAACGACCGCCCCGCCGACAAGACCCACTTGGATGACGCCGTGGCCGCCGCCTGCAAGGATTTCGCCGAGGGCGACGTGGGTGCGGGGAAGGGAACCGTGTGCTTTGGTCTCAAGGGTGGCATCGGCTCCGCCTCCCGTGTCATGGAGATCGGGGAGCGTACCTTTACGCTGGGCGTGCTGGTGCAGACCAACTTCGGGTGCGTGGAGAACCTGCGGGTAGACGGCCTCCCCGTAGGCCGCGCCGTGGCGGACATGATCCGTGAGGAGAGCGAGGCCAAGGCCAAGGAAATCACGGGGCAGGACGATATCGGCTCCATTATGATCATCGTGGGCACGGATCTCCCCGTGTCCGAGCTGCAGCTGGGGCGCATTCTTCGCCGCGCTGCGGTGGGTCTGGCCCGTACAGGCTCCTTTGTGGGGCACGGCAGCGGTGACGTGGTCATTGGATTCACCACCGCCAACCGCCGCACCGAAGACGCGCCTATCCGTACGGTGGAGGTCATCAGCGATACCCGCATCGAGACCGCCTTCAACGCCGTAGCAGAGTGTGTGGAGGAGGCTATTTACAATTCCATGATTGCCGCCGACACCGTTACGGGCTTCAACGGAAAAGAGCCCGTGACCGTCCGCGCTCTGAACGAGTTCCTTCCCGGGGCTTTGTGCCGCGCCAAGGCCATGGCGGCGGGGGGAATTTGAGAGAACGGCTATACAAAAAAACAGGATATGGAAAAAACGCAACCGTACTGCTTCTGACGGTTGCGTTTCTGTTTTGCCGGGCGAAAGGACTTTTTTTGACCGTGTCCGCCGAGGAGGCCGATACTCCCCGCGCCAAGGCTACTGCCCTCCTGCTGGACGGCCTTTTGGACTGCGCGGACGTGCTGGAGCTGGGGACGGCAGAGCTGCCCGCCGAGCGGCTGGGAGAGGTCTACGGAGACCTGCTCCGAAGCTACCCCGAGTTGTTCCACGTGGCCATGCGGCTGTCCTACACCACCTATTGGCGGGAGGGGGTACGGTTGGTGGGGGAGGTCTACCCTACGTACAATCTGACGGGGGATGCTCTTACTACCGCCCGACAGGCGTATCGGGAGGAGGTCTCGGATCTGCTGGCCGAGCTGGATACCGCCTTTCGCGACCGCTTTCCCACCGAAGCCGAAACGGTTTTGTGGATCCACGATACGCTGGCTGACCGCTACGCCTACGATACCCGCCCCGAGGGAGAGGCCAACGCCGCTGCCTACCGCTTCTTCACCGAGGGACGGGGGATCTGCCAGGCCTATGCCCTAGCCTTTGCGGCACTCTGTCGGGGGGCGGGCTTGGAGGCTCATTTGGTGGTTTCGGAGTCCATGGATCACGCCTGGAACCACGTCCGCGTGGACGGAATCTGGTATCACGTGGACGTGACCCGTGACGATCCCATCCCCGCCGAGGGAGGTGCCCCCGCTGTGCATCATCGCCGCTTCCTTCGCTCCGACGGGGGGATGAACGTCCTCGGCTATTTCGGCTATTCCTGCTCCGGGGGGCATGCCTGCACCGACACCCGCTTCGAAACGGCCGAGGGGGGGATATTGGAGGGATTTTCGACTCCGCTGACCTATACGCGGGCAGGATGGGTAGGAATGGATGGGGAGGGTAGTATAGTGGGGATAAAATTTACGAAAAAAGGCGTTTTTGTGGGTCAAGTGGGGGATGTGAACGTAGACGGGAGTACAGACCCCGCCGATTTGTTGGGAATGTACGACCCTACTCTACCCGAGGCGTGGCGGAATTGGATGCGGGAAAGGCTTATAAAAAGAACTTCTGATTATCCGGCGGAGGCCCGATAATCAGAAGTTAAAATCAAAATAGCCCTTGATGGAAATTACTCCTCGGTCACGCGTATCAGAATCTCACATCCCTGTCCGTCCACGGGCGCCCGCTCGTAGACGATCTCTCCCACGCTATCCACCTCGATGCGACCCGACGCGGGGCTCTTAATGCTGTCCACGTGGCTCTTGACGGTGGCGGTGACGGTGCTGTTCTCGAAGGACAGATCACACCCCACCATCTCGCAGTCGATGAGGGTGAGATTCTTGCAGTAGCACAGGGGCTGTGTGCCCTCGATGCGGCAACGGACGAGGGTCAGGCTCTCGGAGTACCAGCCCAGGTATTCTCCTTTCACGGTGCTGTCGGTAACGGTGACGTTCCTCGCGTGCCAGAAGGCGTCCTTGGTGTCCAGATGGGAATTCGTAATGGTGCAATCCTCCACGTACTGGAACGAGTATTTTCCCGTCAGCTTCACCCCCTTCAGGTGCAGTTTGCGGGTCATGAAGAAGGGGTATTCGCCCTTCGTTTGGCAGTCGGTCAGCTCCACTCCGCGGCAAAGCCAGCCGAACTCGGCGGAGTCTACGGTACAGCCCGAAAGGGTCATGCCGTCGCACTCGCGGAGAGCCTTGATGCCCCCAAGGGTGCTGTTCTCAATGACCATGTCGGAGGCGTACCACAGGGCGGCGCGGCAGGTGTCCGTAAGGGTGCACCCTGTCACCCGCCCCCCTCGGGTATGCCAAAAGGGGTAGCGGAGGTGGAACGCGCAATCCAGCACCTCCACGTCGTTAGCCTCCTTCAAGGCGGATTCTCCGTCGGCAGGGCCGTCGAATATGCAGTTTTGCACGGTAGCGTGGGTGATGCCGTAGAGGGCACGCTCCTCGTCCAGGGTCAGGTTTTCAAACAGGGTGCGGTTGAGAGATTTGTTCATGAATGATTCCTTTTCCATATGCAGCAGCTATAACAAAGCGGGATCAAAAGTGACAGCAGGGCGGCGGTGGATCTGTCGCCCTGCCGTGCGTTACATTCATTGTACCATATCCGCGCCCTCCTGTCAATGCGCCCCGCTGATTTTTGACAAATTTCCCTTTACAAAATGGGGGGTTTGTGGTATAATGAAGCCCTATACAACCGATATATTTCCCCCGCGGACATCCATGCCGAGAAAGGAGTCTTGCTATGAAACACGTACCTGCCTGCCCCCCCTATCTGATTCCCCTGCTGAACCTGTTCGCGTCCCATGGCGAGGCCGCCTATCCCGTGGGCGGTTGCGTGCGGGATACCCTCATGGGCGTACAGCCCCACGATTGGGACGTGGCCGTGACCACGATCCCCGACACCACCATGGCTATCTGCAAGGCCGCCGGATATCGGGTGATTCCCACGGGTATTCAACACGGCACCGTATCGGTGCTGGCTCCTCACAGCGGCGATCCCGCCGACCGAGAGGGAACGTATGACCTCATCGAATGCACCACCTGCCGTACCGAGGGGGGGTATGCCGACGGCCGTCACCCCGATGCCGTTACCTTCACGGGGCTTATTGAGGACGACCTATCCCGCCGCGACTTCACGGTAAACGCCATGGCTTTTTCCCGTGGCGAGGAGGGCTTGACGGTTCTTGACCTGTTCGGGGGCAGAGATGACCTGCAAAGCGGCATCATCCGCGCCGTGGGAGATCCCGATACCCGCTTTTCCGAGGATGCCCTGCGGCTCATGCGCGCCGTGCGCTTCGCCGTGAAGCTGGGCTTTACCATTGAGGAGAATACCTACGCCGCCATCTGCCGCTGTGCCGAGGGGCTTTCACGCATTTCCCGGGAACGCATCAGCGAGGAATTCCAAAAGATCCTCACCTCTCCCCAGCCGGAGCGGGGTATCGCTCTTCTGACTGAAACGGGGCTGATGCCCTACGTTCTGCCCCAAGGCATTTCCCCCTCGGGAACAGGGAATCTTTCCTCTCTCCCCGCCGACTTCACCACCCGCATGGCGTGCCTCATGTGGGGCAAGGACGACGCCCGGATCATCGAAAATCTAGCGGGACTCCGCCTGCCCAACACGGTGCGCAAGGACATAGAGGCCATCACCCGCTCCTATCTCCTGTCCACACCGCCCACCCCCAAGCGCGCCCGCCAATGGCGGCATGCCCTGGGTGATCTGGCACTCCCCGCCCTGGCCGTCCGCGTAGCCCGCGGTGAAACCTCCGCGGAGGATCTGGCGCGATTGGTCAGAGACTCCATAGAGAAGAACGAGCCCGTCCGCATCGCCGATCTGGATATCAACGGCAACGATCTCATTGCCCTGGGCTTTAAGCCGGGCCGCCTGTTGCAGGATATTCTCTGCGATCTTTTAGAAGTTGTTTGGAATGATCCCGGAAAAAATATCCGCGAGGAGCTGATTAAAGAGGCCATTCGGCGGAAAGACTAATACCGTCCCCCTTTTTAGGGGGGGCGGGATCTCTTAAAAAATATTTTGAAAAAATTCCAACTTTTTTTGAAAAACCCCTTGACAAATTGCAAGTTATCTGCTATAATATCGTCTGTTGAAAATATTGGGGCATCGCCAAGCGGTAAGGCATCAGACTCTGACTCTGACATTTCCGGGGTTCGAATCCCTGTGCCCCAGCCACACCTTACTAATTTGAACCTACTTTGATGGTAGGCAGGTTAGTAAGGTTTTTTCTTTCTTGAGTACAAAACAACACAAAGAATGGCACAGTCCCCACGCGAGAGAGGACTGTGCCATAATTATTTTTTCATACAGACCGTGCACCGAATAACCGTTATGATGAACTCTTCTCATCCTTCACGGTATAGGTAATCTCCTCTGCAGCCAGCATAGCATCCGTTCCGTTCCAAGCGGTTACTTCATAGTAGGCATCATATTTTTTGGTATGCGCATCGTTCCAAGCGTCGGTATAGGCCCAGCGATTGCCCTTGTATAGTGGGAACCAACCGTTGCCTCCTTGAATCTCATAGTCAGACAATAAGTATTGTCGGGGGGTTATAGAGTCCCGTCCCGTTGTATCAATATCCTGACGAACCATGCCGATTCCTTCGCAAAGATAGGTCGTACAACGGTAGTAGAACGGCGGCTGAGATCTGCGAGCAGGATAGTTCACGAGAACCTCATATACGCGGCAATTATCAAATACACCCACAGGGGTTTCAACCGTAGCGTGTTCATCAATAAAGGTGTAGGTCACAAAGCCACTGACAGAAGTTTTGGATGCACCGAGGGCAAGGTCGGCATACATCATACAGTGATCGCACCGGCTGAAATCGTCCAATCGAGTATCTGTAAAAATGATACCGGGACTCTCGCAATAGTAAAGCGAACCGTTGATGTATTTGAGATGCTCTCCTCTGAAGGTAGGCACGCTACCCGGTTTGGCAAGCATCTTACTCCAAGACGAAATAGCAGACACGGCATTTGCATAATAAACACTTGTCGGCTCAAGCAACTCTTTGGCCTGCTTGACTGTCTCCATTGCCTCCTCATCTCTGTGCTCCCAGAAATACTCAAAGGCCATCATCAAATAGACGTAACCGACGCTTAACGGGAAATCGTGCTCCTTCAAAAATGGAATCTGAACTTCACGCATGAAGTCGATCTTTTCCTGTCCGTCCAGATGGTGGTTTTCCCAACTGGTGAAATTACACATCATCATATCGTTGTGACCGGCAAGGATGGCTTGCTTCCAACGGGGCATATCGGGCTTTTCATACGGCGATCCATCGTAGATGACGGCGGCCAGAAGGTAGTTTTTATTCTGCTCATCACACAACCCCTCTACAGCATCCAGTGCCGCCTGATACGCTTTCTCCAAGCCTTGACGATCATTTTTCAGTTTACACAGCTCCAGTTCCTGTATCCGCTCCATAACCTGGGTTACCAAAGCAGGATTCTCCGCAGATTGATTCTTTTTATCCATAACACCAAATCCTTTCCGTAACTGTTTTCTTCCCTCACTCAAACGCCATTTGACAGTTCCCTCGGGAACTCGGAGACGGGCGGCTATAGCTTTTACGGATAAGCCGTCAAAATAATGTAACTTGACAGTCTCCTTGACCGCATCGCTCAACAGTTCTACCTCGGTATAAAGCTGCTCGTGGATTCCATCGTTCCATAATCCGCTGTCCGCATGGTCAAGCTCCCAATTCTCAAAATCAGTCAAGCTGACGATGGAGCCCAGCCGGCTGTCACGCATGACCATCTTTTTTGCGCAGTTCTTGGCGATAGCGCAAACGTAAGCACCGAACTTGTCCTGTGAAGTCAGGCGTTCCAACTGCATCCACGCCGCCACAAAGGCCTCCTGAGCGGCATCCTCGGCCATGTAATGATTATGGGTGATCTTATAGGCTGTGCCCCATACGGCTTTCTCGTGTCGTATGACCAGTTCCTCGAAGGCACGTCCGTCTCCGCATAGTGTCAGCTCTACCAAACGTTTATCACTTTCGTCCTTGTATATGGGCATGGAATCACCTCCGATCGGGTTGGGTGTCAAAGGGTAGATGCCAACCTTATCATGAATCGGTCAGGCATCTGCTTTCGAGTGGGTTCACCTATAAGTTATTGAAATTAAGAAAAAGGTTGGGTGGAAATAATAAAATTTCTTGTTTGATCCATCTCCATTATATCACAAAACGAGCGGTTGTTCAATAATCGACTTTTTCGAAAAGTACATAGTCCATCATAAGCAAAGCAGCTCCCGATTTTCCCCTTTCGCCATGTCCAGTGTAGCATAGCTCTCGCATCTGTCAACATGAAAAATTATCGCTGAAAAATGAAATAGATACAGAATAGCCAGGTAGCAATACCTGGTTTTTCTTTATCCACACGCAATATTTTTTCGTGTACTGAAAGTCATCAATACCTCTCGTTGACATCTGCACACCTCACTCGGAATGAGCGCGATTTCCTCCCGACCTATGCTCCCCCGACCCTGCCGAAAGGCGAAATAAAAATCG
>JAZOOM010000187.1:0-3440 GCA_045655025.1 Eubacteriales bacterium
AGGCCGTCTGCGCCGACGTGGAGTTCTGCGCCCTGGACGCCACCCGCGCCGAGCCCGCCTTCCTCACTGCCGTGATCACCGCCGCCGCCGAGGCGGGGGCTACCTCGGTTACCGTCTGCGACTCCACGGGCGAAAAGATGCCCGACGAGTTCGCGGCCTTCGTGAAGGGCGTGACCGAGATCGTGAGCATCCCCGTGGGCGTGTCCTGCGACGATGGGAACGCCATGGCCGCCGCCGCCGCCATTATGGCCGTCCGTGCGGGGGCTGACACCGTCAAGACCGCCGTGGAGGGCACTTGCGTATCTCTGGAGGACTTCTGCGGCATCATCAAGAACTGCGGCAATCACTACGGCTTCTCTGCGGGTGTTCAGCTCACCGAGTACCACCGCATCCTCCGTCAGATCTCCCGCATCGTGGCAGGGAAGGGCATTGACCGCAACGCCGCCGTCAACGTGGCCTCCGCCGCCGAGGCAGGCTTTACCTTGGATGCCGGTGACGACAAGATCGCCGTTTCCACCGCCGTGGCCAAGCTGGGCTACGACCTGTCCGAAGAGGATATGGACGCCGTCTACAACGAGTTCGTCCGCGTGGCAGCCAAAAAGACTGTGGGTGCTAAGGAGCTGGAGGCCATCATCTCGGGCGTGGCCATGCAGGTGCCTCCCACCTACACCCTCGTCAGCTACATGGTCAACAGCTCGGGCGGTAATGCTCTGGCCGCCTCTGCCCAGATCGTGCTGGACAAGAAGGGGGAGACCTTGCAGGGCATTTGCATGGGTGACGGCCCCATCGACGCGGCCTTCGTGGCTTTGGAGCAGATTATGGGCTGTCACTTTGAGCTGGACGATTTCCAGATCCAGGCCGTGACCGAGGGTAAAGAGGCTATGGGCTCGGCTCTCGTGAAGCTCCGCGCCGACGGTAAGCTTTACTCGGGTACGGGTATCTCCACCGACATCATCGGTGCATCCATCCGCGCCTACCTCAACGCCGTCAACAAGATCGTGTTTGAGCAGTCCGTCTGATCCCCTTTAGCCCTTAGAAAGTAGGAAATTATCATGAAACTGTCTTTTTCCACCAAAGGGTGGCATAATCATACCTTCGATGAATTCTGCGATATGGCGGCCTCTCTGGGCTACGCCGGCGTGGAGATCCACAACATCCACGGCTCCATGTTTACCGACCGTGACGGTGCCTTCTACGACTACGCCGCCGCCGCGACCCTCCGTCGCATTTATGAGAAGAAGCTGACTATCCCCTGCATCGACTGCCTCACCGACCCCTCCGACGCCATCCGCGCCGCTGAGGCTGAGGCCGAGATCCTGCACTGCATGGACGTAGCGGGGAACCTCCGCATTCCCAACATCCGTCTTCGTACCGCCGCCGCCACCGAGGAGGCTGCCGCCGAGGCTATCGAGAACGTAGCGGCTCTCATTACCCGCGTTCTCCCCGAGGCCGAGGCCAGAGGCATCTCCCTTCTCATGGAGACTTCGGGTCTGTTCTGCAAGTCGGTGGCCCTCCGCGACCTTTTGGATCGCTTCGCCAGTGACAGCTTCGGTGCCCTGTGGCAGCTATCCGCCGCCAACTTCGGCGGTGGGGAGACTCCCGAGCAGATCATCAAGAATCTGGGCGCGTACGTCCGTCACGTTCACTTCTGTGACACCAAGAAAACCGCCGAGGGCTTGGAATTCTGTCTGGCGGGTGAGGGTGAGCTGCCCATTTCCGAGATCATGCTGGCTCTCCGTTCCGTCAATTACGACGGTCACATCTCCCTCGTCTGGGATCCCCGCTGGTGCGAGGAGCTGGACGACATGGAGATCATCCTGTCCCAGTTTATGAGCTTTATGAAGCAGTTCGACGATCCCTCCAAGAAGCGCCGTACCCTGTACTTCAACCGCGCCCATACGGGTGAGTACGTGTGGGAAAAGGATCAGCTCATTGATCTCACCTTCTCCCAGGTGCTGGATCGCATGGTGGAGGAGTTCCCCGACCAATACGCCTTCAAGTACACCACCCTGGATTACACCCGCACCTACGCCGAGTTCCGCGACGACGTGGACACCTTTGCCCGCGCCCTGATCTCCATGGGCGTGAAGGCGGGCACTCACGTGGCGGTCTGGGCCTCCAACGTGCCCCAGTGGTACATCGCCTTCTGGGCCACCGTCAAGCTGGGCGCGGTGCTGGTTACCGTGAATACCGCCTACAAGATCCACGAGGTGGAGTACCTGCTCCGCCAGTCGGACACCCATACCCTCATCATGACCGAGGGTGCCAAGGACTGCCACTACGGGAGTATCGTGGCCGAGCTTTGCCCCGAGCTGGAGACCCTGCGCCCCGGCGCGCCTCTCCACGCCCGCCGTCTGCCCTTCCTCCGCAACGTCATCACCGTGGGCTACCGTCAGAAGGGCTGTATGGAGTGGCACGAGGCCGTTGCCCGCTCCGTTCAAGTCCCCGTGGAAGAAGTCTACCGCATGGCCGCCGCCGTGGATAAGGACGACGTGTGCAACATGCAGTACACCTCGGGTACTACGGGCTTCCCCAAGGGCGTCATGCTGACCCACTACAACGTGGTCAACAACGGTAAGTACATCGGTGACCACATGGAACTGTCCACCGCCGACCGCATGATGATCCAGGTGCCCATGTTCCATTGCTTCGGCATGGTGCTGTCCATGACCGCCTCCATGACCCACGGTGCGACCATGTACCCCCTGCCCTACTTCTCCCCCAAGCCCGCGCTGGCCTGCGTCCATAACGAGCATATCACCGCCTTCAACGGCGTGCCCACCATGTTCATTGCCATGATGCAGCACGAGGACTTCCCCAAGACCGACTTCTCCTACATGCGCATCGGTATCATGGCGGGCGCCAACTGCCCCGCCGATCTGATGAAGAAGGCCGCCCGTCCCGACGTTATGAACATGCGGGAGATCGTATCGGTCTACGGTCAGACCGAGGCCGCCCCCGGTTGCACCATGTCCAGCTACTACGACAGTCTGGAGGTTCGCACCGAGACGGTAGGCTCTGCCTTTGCCAACGTGGAGTGCAAGATCATTGACCCCGAGACGGGTCTGGATTGCCCCGACGGAGTCAACGGTGAGTTCGTGGCCCGTGGCTACAACATCATGAAGGGCTACTACAAGATGCCCAAGGCCACCGCCGAGACCATCGACGCCGACGGCTGGCTCCACACGGGTGACCTGGCCTGCCGCCGTCCCGACGGAAACTACCTCATCACGGGTCGCCTCAAGGACATGATCATCCGCGGCGGTGAGAACATCTACCCCAAGGAGATCGAGGAGTTCATCTACACCCATCCGAAAGTCAAGGACGTACAGGTCATCGGCGTTCCCGATGAGCAGTACGGCGAGGAGATCATGGCGTGCATCATCCTGAAGGACGGTGAAGAGATGACTGTTGAGGAGATGAAGGACTTTGTCCGAGCT
>JAZOOM010000188.1:0-3940 GCA_045655025.1 Eubacteriales bacterium
TATTTAAAGATTTTTGGAGATCCAAGAACCTTTTGCAAAAGGTTCTTGGCGGGTGCAGGGCAGAGCCCTGCCGTCCCCGTTAAACAGCAATTTGAAAACATTATACAATGCGGTATGACTCTTTACCGTTGCGTGATTTCCTCCACGCTCACCTTCGCGCTCCCGTCCGCAAACCGCAGATTCACGCGCTCTCCCACCGTCAGCTCGGCGGCGGCGGGGATGACCTTTCCATCCTCGGTCTGCACCAAGGCGTAGCCGCGCCCCAGCACCGACAGAGGATTCAGCGCCCCCAGAGAGGCGGCAACCCGCTCCATGGACTGGCGCTTGTTTGTCAGATGGCGGGACATAGACAGATTCAGCCGCTTTTCCAGTCCTGCCACAGTCTCACGGCGGAGACGGTACACGCCCTCGGGGGAGGTGAGCACGCGGGAGGCGGCAAGCCGATCCAGTTGGGTGCGGTACCGCTTCAGGCGGTTGGCCTCGGCGGCGTTCAGACGGGTGGTGAGGGACTGTACCCGTCTCCCCAGATCCTCCCTGTCGGGCAAGGACAATTCCGCCGCCGCGGAGGGGGTCGCGGCACGAAGATCCGCCACGAAGTCGCAGATGGTGAAGTCCACCTCATGCCCCACGGCGGACACCACGGGGATGGCGGAGGCGGCAATGGTTCGCGCCAGCCGCTCGTCGTTGAAGCCCCACAGATCCTCGGCGGAGCCGCCTCCGCGGCCGATGATGATGAGGTCAACCCCCTGCTCGGGGTCGTCCTTCACGGCGTTGAAGTATTGAATGCCCCCCCGCAGGTAGGCGGGAGCCTCCGCGCCCTGCACCAGAGAGGGGAATATGAGAATTTCAGTAGACGGGCAACGCTTTTTCGCCACCCGAATGATGTCGTGCACCGCCGCGCCCGAGGGAGAGGTGACCACGCCGATGCGCTTTGGATGGGCGGGCAGAGGGCGCTTGCGGGCAGCGTCAAACAGCCCCTCCGCGCCCAGCTTGGCCTTGAGCTGTTCAAAGGCCACCGCCAATGCGCCTGCGCCATCGGGGATCATGCGATCCGCAATGAACTGGTACTGTCCCCGTGGGGGGTAAGCGGAAACGCGCCCGTGAGCCAGCACCTTCATGCCGTTCTCGGGCTCAAACTCCATACGCATCATGGATCCCTTGAACATCACCGCAGAGATTACGCTGTCGGTATCCTTCAAGGAAAAATACAGGTGCCCCGAGGCGTAGAGCTTCGCGCCCGAGATCTCACCCTGCACCCACACGTCCTTCAGGTTGGGGTTGCCCTCCAGGAGCATCTTGATGTACTCGTTCAGTTGTCCGACGCTGAAGGCGTCGGGACGGGTCATGGTCTCCATAGAGGGATCTCCTTTCGGTAAGAATAGATGAAAAGGCTGAGGTACAGTTACCGCGCCGCCAGCGCGGTGAGAATGGCCGTCCCCGCGGCGTTGTCGGCAGAAAAAGCAGGCTCGGAGAAGTAGACCCTCCAGCCCGCACCCTTAGTGAGAATGGGACGGATGAACTTGTTGCTCATAACGCCTCCCGCGTAAACCACGGGGAGGGGCTTTTCGCCATTCTCAGAACGCTTGGCCTGCAATTGGTCGGTCATTTTCCGCAAGGTCTTACCGACGGTGGTCAAGGTATAGGCGGCCACAAGAGCCTTATCCCCCGTTTGATTCCACAGAGCGGCGGCTTGATTCTCCAGCCCCGACAGGTGGCAAATGCCATCCTTCACCGAGGTCTTGATCTGGGGCAGAGGGGTAGTATTGGCCACTGCCAGCTCCTCCAGAGCCTTGCCGCAGGGAAAATCCAGCCCCAGCATAACGCCTACGCGGTCAACCACCTGACCGGCGTGGAGATCGGCACCGTAGCCCACAAGCTCCACGTCAAAGCCACCCTCCACAGGGTGAGCCACCACCGCTTCGGTAGTGCCTCCCGACACGTGGAAGGCCAGGAATTTGTCGGTGAGCAGCTTCCCCTCCGCCAATGCTCCCGAGGAGTACAGGGCGGCCATGATGTGTCCGCTCTGGTGGGAGAAACGATGGACAGGGGTGCCGCCCCCGGCGGCAAAGGCCTCTGCCGCGATGATGCCCGTCAGAAAGCAAGGCATATAGGAGTCGGCGGCATCGCGGGGCGTGGCCGACACACCCACAGCGGCGACCCGGTAGCCCCCTTCCTCCAGAATCCCCCGCAGATCACGGATGATCGCGGGAAGGTTCTTGACGTGGGCAAATACAGCGTCGCTCTGGCGCAGACCGCGCGCCCCCTCAGCCACGGGCAGGGGGGCTTTACAGTTGGCGATCACGGTGATCCGACCGTCCTCATCGGCGGTACAGGCCGCCGCCGAGGTGGTATAGTTGCTGGTATCAAAGCCCACCCAACAAAGGGGGGTCTTTGTCTGATCCCTCATGGCTTACTCTTCGTCGGAGGAAGCGTCGTCGGAGGCAGACTCCTCGGAGAGCACCTCGACGGCAGACTCAATTTCCACAGCAGGATCCGCATCGGGCTCCTCCAAGGGAATTTCCGCAGCCTCGGGCTCAGCCGCCGCAGGAGTCTCCGTCACGGGCAGAACGCCGCCGTTCTCCTCCAGCTCCTTCTTGATGGCGTTCAGCACGCCGTTGATGAAGGCGCGGGCCTTGGGATCGTCAAACTTCTTGGCCAGCTCCACAGCCACGTTGATGGCCACGGGGGCGGGGATCTTCTCAGCGAAGACCAGCTCGTAAGCACCCAGGCGCAGAACGGCACGGGAAACGCGGGAGAGACGGTCGGTTCTCCAGCCCTTGGCGTGACGGTTCAGGAGGGCATCGATCTCGGAGATGTGCTCCATGATGGCGAAGTACTCCTTGCGGATGAAGCGATCCTTGGGGTCAATGTCCCGTGCCTCAACGGCGCGGGCGAAAATGGCCTCGGGCGTGTCATCCTCGTGGTATTCGGTCTCGAACAGGAGGGTCAGGACGGCCTCGCGGGCGGCACGTCTCTGAGCCTTGGCGGCATCGGCCTTCTTTTTGGCGTAAGCGGTAGCGTGGGGATTCTTCTGATTCTCTGCCATGGTATGTGTCCTTTCACAGGTTAATCTTTCATGCGTATGTGTATTTCAAGGATCTTGCGGTGCGCCGGATCTGCGCATAGTATATCAGTATTATTATACTGCATTTTCAAGGGAAAGTCAACATAAAAAATGAATAAATACAGAAAAAATGAATACGTTTTTTTGGCACAAAAAAACCGCCCCCGTAAAGAGGCGGTAAAAAATCCCCTACGACCGCTCCTTCCCCAGCACGTCGTAACGCACCAGAGAAACGGCCAGGAACAGAAACGCCAGCGCGTCCCCCACGCAGGAGCCGTAAGCCCCGCTGTGGAAGTTGTAAAGAAACCAGAAGGGACAACCCGCCATGGACAAAAGGCGGATATTCCGTTCCCTCTTCAGCCACAAAGCGTCGGTCTGAAGTAAAACGCCAAGAAGAGGCAAAAGGCTGTACGGCTCACGGTACAGAAGAAGCCCCACGGTGATCACGGCAACATTGATGCCCGAAAACACAAAAACACGGCACTTTCGGAACCACGGCCGCTCACGCTTTTGCGCCAAGGCCGCCGAAACAGCCCCGGCCACGTCCAAGGCCGCCCCCTCCCATGCCCCCAGCATCAAATACTGGGTCACGTACAGCACCCGAGAGGTCAGATTCAAAGCGAGAATGCGGTTACGCCTTTCTTGCAGGTAGCTCAGCAGAAAGCAAGCCACGGCAGAAAGCCCCAAGATCAACGCGATCCAATCCCACACAGTCATACCGGGATCCTCCTCCCCCATAAAATCCTCCACATTATACCACGTGCATCGGGAAATGTCAAGAAAAAAGGCACTTTTCGCTTGACAAACACCCGAAATAGGGTATATAATACAGGGGAAAGACAGAAGATTGCTAAATTGCAGTTTAGCGGTGCGAAG
>JAZOOM010000189.1:0-6215 GCA_045655025.1 Eubacteriales bacterium
GCAAATATCGCGAGTCCCTTAAGAATCCTCAAAACTTTCAAAAAAGTATTTATTGGATAATGTTTTTTAAAAGTTTTTGGAGATCCAAGAACCTTTTGCAAAAGGTTCTTGGCGGGTGCAGGGCAGGGCCCTGCCGTCCCCGTTAAACAGCAATTTACAGCCCTCTCACGATCTCCCGAAACGCCTCGCCCCGTTCCTCAAAGTTCTTGAAGGCATCGAAGCTGGTGCAGGCGGGAGACAGGAGAACGGTATCGCCGTCAGCCGCCGTTTCACAGGCGTGCTTCATGGCGGCACGATAGTCGGGGATCACGGTAACGGGAAGTCCTTCGGGATCAAAGGCGGGGCAGGCGCGCAAGGCATCCATGATTTGATCCCTTGCCTCACCCGTGATGACTACACGGGAAGCCATGCGGCAGAGTCCCTCCGCCAGAGGATCAAAGGGCACATGCTTATCCTGCCCGCCACAGATGACGACGGGGGGAATCCTCCCCTCTCGGCTGTTCATCTCGGCCATGGCGGAGAGAGCCGCCAGACTGCGGGTGGGGGAGGAGTCGATGGAGCTGTTGTAGAAACGAATAGCCCCTCCCGCACGGGGAATCTCCCGCACCAGCTCCAAGCGGTGGGGAACACCCGTAAAGGCATCAGCCACAGCGGAAACATCGGCGGGGGTGACGTACGGAAGTGTCAGACCTATGGCAGTCATGAAATTCTCCACGTTGTGCCGTCCGGGCACGCGGATGCGGGAGATATCCAGCACGGGGGTCTCGGCCACGCCGCCCTCAGAGAGAGCCGCGGTAATAATCTTCCCTTCCCGCTCGTAGACAGCCAGGTCTCCCCGTTTGGCCTTCATCACGTCGGGCAGATAGCCCTTGGGAAGACCGTACTCCCCTGTAAACCACACCACGGGACAGCTCATGCCCTCCCCGATGGCGCGGGTGTTCCCGTCCCTTGCGTTGAGCACGGAGGCGGGTGGAAGCTCCCCGCCCAGCAGGTTGGACTTGGCGGCGATGTACTCCTCCATCACGGTGTGCCAATTGAGATGATTGGGGGTGATATTGGTGAGCGCACCGCGGGTCACACCCGCACCCTCCCCCATGGTCATGAGCTGGAAGCTGGACAGCTCCACTACAGCAAAGTCCTCGGGCGTCATGTCCTCCACGAAGGGGAGCAAGGGTGTGCCGATGTTCCCGCCCAGGTAGACCTTACCCCGTCCCTGCCGTCGGCAAGCCTCGGTGAGGATCAGGGAGGTAAGAGTGGTGGTGGTGGTCTTACCGTCCGAGCCTGAAATGGCGATCACGGTTGCCTCGGTCAAGGCCAGGAACAGCTCCATTTCGGAGGTCAGTATCCCCCCCTTAGCCACTGCCGCCGTAATTTCGGGTAGATCGGGACGGAAGCCGGGGGAACGGAAGATCACGTCTCCCGACAGATCCCTCAGGTAATCCTCCCCGCAGATCAGCCCCGCTCCCACGGCCTCCAGCCGCGCGGTGTCGCCGCAGGTCTCCATGTCATGGAGGGAACGCCTGTCCCGCACCGTTACCGATGCCGCACCGTGTGCCACAAGCCATTCCACCAAGGGGCGGTTGGATACACCGTATCCCAAAACCGCACAGTTCCCGCCGCGAATCCGCTTCAAAAGAGCATGTTCCCGCATCTCCGCACCTCCGTATACAGACTTTTCCTTATACTCTCTTTTTATTATATTACATTTTAGAGAAATATGCAAGTAGTATCCGCAATTTTTTTGCTCAATTCCCTTTTTTTCATATGAAATCGGGGGATGCGACGGCATCCCCCGGAAAGCTTGGTTATTCGGTCAAAAGCTTGAAATCCCGGAGATACATCTTATCCCCTGCGGCGCAGGAGGAGAAGAAGTCCATACGGATCTCATGGATGGTGCCCGACCAGAAACCGGTTGCGGACAGATCAATACGCACCGTATGCCACTGCCCGTCGGCCTCGAGCTCAATGGCCGTGGAAACACCGCCCGTGGCGTTCTCCACTCCGCCCGTACAGAGGAACAGCTCGGTGGTATAGGTACGCTGGCTGTTGCTGCGTGGAATCTTGTAGGTGAACTCCAGGATGGGGTAGAACATGGCATCGTAATTCTTGTCCAAGAGGTCGTAATCAAAGCTGAAGTAGGGGTCATAGGCCTCGTCGGTGGGCATGAGCTGAAGTCCGTTTGATTCGGTCAGCTCCACCGTACAGCGCTTGGCATCCTGCACCAAGGCCATGTCCTCGGGTGCTTCAAAGGTCAGCTGAAGCTCGGGTGCTTCCTCCGCACCGGGCAGAGTAGCGTCAGAGCCGTCGCCCCACTGCTTGTTGAGCCACCACAATCTCATGGTCAGCCAATCGGTGACGAACTGACCGGCGTCGGCGTGCTCGCCGAAGGTGGAAAGGTCTGCGGAGCTGTGATGGTGGATCAGGTTGCGGTTGATGGGCTTGCCCCAGCGATCCCAGTCCCGGTTGAAGGCGGCATCGTAGGAGTGGTTGACCGAGATCATGTCGGATACCACACTCTTGAGCTCCACGTAATTCTCCTGCCAATGCTCCCGGATCATATCCTCGAACCACGGAATGCTGCCCAGCAGAACGTACCATGCGTTGACACGCACACCCTCGCTCTCGGAGAAGTTGGTGGCGTAGAAGCCCGTGTAGGAGTGGGTGGTGGCGTAGTGGGTGTTGGCCATGGAGAAGTCGAAGTCCCAAGGGGCAGCCAGAGTCAGCACACCGTCTCCCTCGGGAGAGAGATCCACGTACATATTGAAGGCCATGGCGTCCAGATTCTTGCAGATCTCGTCCAAAATGCACATGGACACGGCAGACTCGATGTTGAACACGGCAGAGACCGTCTCGATCTGCTTTTCCTCGTCGGTCACAGCCCACTCAAAGGAGCGTTTCGGGGTCAGGCGACCGTCTCGGTGGAGGGTATAGTACTCATTCTCGTAGACCGCCTTGGCGACTACCTTGAACACGCCCGAAACGTATCTGGACACGTAATCCTTCTGCTCCTGGGTATACGTGCCGCCCGAGAGGGTGAAATTGATGCCGCCGTAGTAGCGGGTCTGGCCGTTGCGGTCGGTAATGTCGATCTCGGGGCGAACGGTGATCAGCTCAGGCTCATCCACCTGACCGCCCACGCCGATCATGAGGTAGCCATGCTCCAGGGAGGTATCGCCGTCTTCCTTTTCGGGGATATCCACGCGGCCTCGGTTGATCTGGGTCTGCTCACAGAGGAGGTACACACCGCGGTACTCCCCGTTGAGGTAGACCTCCACGTGGGTACAGTCGGAGGAGTAGTAGACCTTTTCCATGAGAGCCATGGCAAACTTGAAGGTTCCGTAGGTGCGGAGCATGGAGCCGTCGTAGTAGTCGGCCATAAGCACCCAGCTCTTGTAGGCTCTGCCGCCGTTGAGGCCCAGCATCTCCTGCTTAGCATCAAACTTCAGGCGGAAGGGCTTCTTGGGGGCGTGGAAGGTAGAGTTGCCGCGGGCGCGGATGTTCACACCCACGTTTTCAAAAGCAAACTTCTCCGGGCAATTGGACAGAGTCGCTGTGCCATGCTGGTAGACGTCCTTGGAGGTGACGTCGTGGCCGTCGTCGGTGTAAATATCCAGACGGGGCATGGCCAGCGCGTCGGTCTCGGGCTCGGGAACCGTCTCCTCGGGAAGGGTGATGACCGCGCCGGGAGTATCCGCCTCGGTGGTGTCCTCGGGAGAAGTGTCCTCGTCAGCCGTCTCGTCGGGATGAGAGTCGGGGGAGGTATCGGGCTCGACGGTGGGCTCCTCCGTCCCCGGGAGAGTTAACGCCCCGGTAGGGGCTTCCGTCGCGGTTCCGTCGGGTGTGGGCTCGACGGTGGTCTCCCCCGCGGGGGTGTCGGCCGATACCGTATCGGAGGCCGTTGTATCCACGGGAGGGTTGGCATCGTCGCAGGCAGTCATAACCCCGCAGAGCAGGACACCGCACAAAAGACAGAGCACCATCACCCACAGGTATTTTTTTCGGATCTTGAGGTGATTCATATCATCTCTCCTTGTATTGGATACAGCTAAAAATCAAAAGTCGGTTTTCCTTGCTTACATCAAAGCCTCAAACTGCACCAAGGCATCTTTGAAGGAGGCCATGGCCGCCTCGAAGGCGTCCTTCTTGGTCAGATCCACGCCTGCCAGCTTCAGAAGCTCCACAGGGCTGTCCGAGCCGCCCGAGGACAGGAACTTGAAGTAGTCCTCCACAGCGGGAGCGCCCTCGTTGTAGATGCGCTCGGCGATGGAAATGGCGGAGATGATGCCCGTGGCATACTTGTACACGTAGAAGGAGCGGTAGAAGTGGGGGATTCTCGCCCACTCGTAGGCGATCTCGGGATCGGAGATGACGCTTCTGCCGTAGTACTTCTTGTTCAGCTCCAGGTAGGCGTTGCACAGAGCGTCCTTGGTCAGAGGCTGACCCTTTTCGGCCATGTCGTGGGCGATGAACTCGAACTCGGCAAACTGGGTCTGACGGAAGCAGGTGGACTTGATCATGTCCATGTAGTAGGACAGGAGGTACTTCTTCAGCTCCGCATCCTCGGTCTTGGCCAGCAGGTGCTTCAAGAGGAGCACCTCGTTGACGGTGCTGGCCACCTCGGCCACGAAAATGGTGTAGGACGCCTTCTCCTGAGGCTGAGCCTTCTGGGAGTGGTAAGAGTGCATGGCGTGACCCAGCTCGTGGGCGATGGTAAAGACGTTGTTGGTGGTGGGCTGATAGTTGAGCAGAACGTAGGGGTGAGCCAGACCGTACACGCTGATGGAGTACGCGCCCGAACGCTTGCCCTCGGTCTCCTCTACGTCGATCCAGCCGTTATCGTGAGCCTCCTGCAGCAGAGCCTGATACCGCTCGCCCAAGGGAGCCAAGCCCTCCTTGACCAGCTTGAAGGCATCCTCGTAATCCAGCTTCAGCTCGGCATCCGCCACCAGAGGCAGGTACAGGTCGTACATGTGCATCTTGCTCATGCCCAACACCTTCTTGCGGTCGCGGAAGTAGCGGTGGAGCAAGGGCAGACCCTTGTTCACGGCGCGGAGCAGGTTCTTGTACACCTTCACGTCCACGTCCTCGGAGAACAGAGCCTTATCCAGGCAGGACTCGTAGTGGCGGGCGCGGGCCAGGAAGATGTCCTTGTCCACGTTGCCCGTATAGGTGGCGGTGATGGTGTTGATCAGGCCGATGTACGCCTTGTAGTAGGCCTGGAACACCTTTTTACGCACCTTCACGTCGGGATGATGGAGCAGAACGCCGTACATACCGTGGGTCACGGACACGTCCTTGCCGTCTACCTTCACCGTAGGGAAGGGGAAATCGGCGTTGTCCAGCATACCGAAGACCTGCTGGTAGCCGCCGAACACGCGGGAGCCCTGAGACAGAAGGGTCTCCATCTCCTTGGACAGCACGTGGGGCTTGTTCTTGATGATGCCCTTGATGGTGTAGTCGTAGTCGCTCATGCGGGGATCGGCGGCAAATGCCGTAAGCGTCTCCACGGGCAGAGCGGTCAGCTCGGGGGTGATGATGGCGGTAGCACCCGAAAGCTTCATGCCCAGCATGGAGAAGCGAGCGGACAGGGCGGTGAACTCGGAGTTGCGGCTGTCCTCATCGTGACGGATGTGGGCGTAAACCGCCAGCTTATTCAGCTTCAAAATCAGAGCGTTGAGCTTGTCCATGCAGGCCAGCACGTTCTCAACGGTGTTCAGCTGACCCTCAAAAGCGGAGAAGTCCAGCTCACCCTCCACCTCGGCGTACAGGGCGTTCCACGCCTCTACGCTCTCGAAAATATCCTCCACACGCCATTTAAGGTTGGCGGGTACCTGACTGCGATCCTTTGCCATGGGAAAATTCCTCCTGTATGTTGATAGTATTTGAGAAAAAGTGCATATAAAGCATTTTATTATAGCACATTATACCATATAAAGCAAGTATTTTCCGAAAGATTCGGGAAAATTTCACGGAATCTTTACGATTTAAAAGAGGATGAGGTCACAAATTGCAGTGTAACTATTCAGCCAATGTTTCAAATTGCTGTTTGTCGGTGGGATAGAGCACGATGGCATGATATGAAATAACCCCTTGTAGGGAGCGACGCCCTCGTCGCTCCTAAACTAGAAAACCGCCAATTTCTTCTTGTCAAACAATGCCCCTACCCATAAGAAAACAGAATGTTTGAGGTTTAGGAGCGACGAGGGCGTCGCTCC
>JAZOOM010000190.1:0-2480 GCA_045655025.1 Eubacteriales bacterium
GCTGAACGCCTTACCCCGATAAACAGCAGGGCATCTCTAAAAAAACCTCGCACGGCGAATCGGCGGAATCTTTTCCGTCATTCGTCACAAAAATCCTTCGTATAGGATCCACTATACGCGCGGATTTTTGTTTAGACTGACGAAAAATCTTCTCGCCGCTCCCCGCACGATGAGTTTTTAGAGGTGCCCAGCAATTTGAAAGGCAACCCTCGTGAAAGGGTTGCCCTTGAAAAATAAGGATATACTTAGCTTAATACTTCTTTACAATTACGGAAACCTTCTCGGGATCCAGCATTTTCGTCTCGGCGGGGAGACTTACGCGGCATTCATAGCTCTTGGGTGCCGTTACCCGCAGAGCAAAACTTTCCCCGTCGTACCGCCAGTCCACGCTGACGATGCCCTCGGGGGTCTCCCTTGTACCTCTTGCCCAACGGAGTCCGCAGATGTGCGGCGCGATATCCAGAACGGGCTCACCCTCGCCGTCTGTCTCAAAGAGGGGGAAACCGAGACCCAGCACGTCCCGCATGAGATGCACGCCCGCGTGGGAGGTAAAGCCGTGACAACGGGAGGAGGTGTCGATGATGCAGTTCTCCCACAGAGTTCCGGGGCCCTCGGTGAGCTGGGGCGTAAAGATGGCCAGCATGTCCTCGTAGCACTTGTCAAAGTAGCCCAGACGGGTCAGCATATCCAGACGGATGCACAGACCGATGAAGAGCTGGGTGTTGCCCACCATGGGATCCTTGGCGAACGCGGGAGCCGGGCCCATCTTGTCCCGCACCGTCTTGCAGAGGAGCGGTGCTTCCTCGGGGGTGAACAAACCGCACCACAGGGAGGTGTACATGGCGGCCTCGCTGAACCGTCCGCGGCTATGGAGACCTCCGTTCTCGTCTACGTTGAAGGAGTCGGGGATCTGGTGGATCGCGGAAGGCTTCCTTCCGCACAGGATCGCTCCGCGCAGGATCTCGCGGATGGTCTGTCCCTCCGTCACCCACTCGGGATGATCGAAGGTTTCACCCAAGGAGATCATCATGTAGGCATACAGCGCGTTGGCCGCCGAGGATACGGGCTGCTGATGCTCCTCCAGATTGGACATAGACCAGTCTATGAAGAGCCAAGGCAGCCGTTCCATAAGTCCGCTCTTGCCCTTGAAATCACGGCTGCCTGCCACGAAGGCCTCAATGCGGGGCTTATGCTCGTCGCGGAAGGCAATATCACCCGTGCGGCGAATGAATTCACAGACCTCCACCATGAGCCAGAACGTCCAGGTAGTGATGCCCGTCATGTCCTTGTAGGAGGGCTTCAGCGCGGGGTAGACCTCGGGGAAGAAGCAGTGGAACATGCCGTCGGCGGGGGTCAGCAGGAAGTTTTCCAGATACTCCCGCTCTACGCGATTGTCGGAGAGCAGAAGGGAAGCGGCGCGACCCGTCCAGAGAGAGTCGCAGAGCCAACCGCCGCGCTCACGCTCGGGGCAGTCCATGAAAATATCCAGGGTGTTGAGCAGAAGGGTCTTCTTGGCGGCCTTGTACAGGCGATTGACGTCGTCGTTACTGCACAGGAAGGAGGCACGCTTTTCGTCGGGATAGGAGTCCTCCAGAATAGACAGAGAGTGCACCGTGACCTGTCCCACACCGCGGAAGTAGACCTGCATGTACCGCGCCAGAGCGGGCTCCATGGTGATGAACTCCGTCAGACCCGCCGGCACGTGGAGTCTCGTCACGTTGTTGAAGTAGTAGGGAAGGGTACCGTCCACGTCCATGATCTCGGAGCGCACGATGTCAATGACACCCGCCTGCTCACAGGTAACGGAAATGCGAAGGAAGCCCACGCGGCTCTCGCCGCCGTCCCAGGAGGCGAAGAAATCCGACGTATTTTCGGGGGTCAGCACCAGCCCCTCCCCGTCGAAATCGGCTCTCACCACACCGTCGGGATCCTCCACGGATTTGCGGCAATCGGTGGTGGGACGCTCGGGCAGGGCATCAAAGATGGGATTGCCCCGCTCGTAGAAGAATTCCTCGATCTCGTGATCAGGATCCACCTTCACCGCGCCAAAGCCCGTGACCTCCTCGAAGAAATACTCCTTCAGAGTGGGCATGAGCGCCTCATGGGCCAGATAAACGGGCTCGCTACCCATAACGGCGGCGGTTTGGAAGTCGCCGTAGCCCAGCTTCCAGAGGTAGTAATCATCGTCCAAGGTGTAGATCTCCACACACTCGCGGCTGTGGGAGATACGTTCGCAGACGGGAGCGCGGTTGATGGCGCAGACCTGCCAATCCTCCCGACCTGTGGCGCAGATGATCTCGCCGTTTACCTCGATCTCCGCGATGAACAGACCGTCCTCCAGTGTGCAATCGTTGGAATAGCGGTTATAGCCGGGCCAGTCCCGCCCGTAGGCGACTACCTCTACGGCAATGTGATTGACACCGTCAATCAACTGCTCGGTGATATCTACTTCATCCACGCGGCAGTACCCGTGAGCAGTC
>JAZOOM010000191.1:0-1589 GCA_045655025.1 Eubacteriales bacterium
TTGATGGCATCCTTCTTGGTCATGCCCTGCGCCACGTAGTGAGCCACGTGGTCGGGGACGGTCATATCCGTCCAGAAGGCCTCAGAGGCATCGTTACCCTCCCCCGCGCCCTCCACCACGAGGACGTACTCACCGCGGGGAGCGTTCTCTTCGTAGTAGGCCACGGCCTCGGCCAAGGTCAGGCGCAGTACCTCCTCGTTGAGCTTGGTCAGCTCACGGCAGAGGGAGATGCGGCGGGAGTCCCCGAATGTCTCGCGGAGGTCGGCGAGGGTGGTCTTGAGCTTGTGGGGGGCTTCATGGAAGATCATGGTGCGGGGCTCGTTTTTCAGAGAGCCCAGGTGCTTTTTGCGCTCGGCCTTATTCACCGACAGAAAGCCCTCGAAGGTGAACCGTCTCGTGGGAAGCCCCGAGAGAGTCAGGGCGGTGATGCCCGCACAGCAGCCGGGGATGGAGGTGACGGTGATGCCCCGCTCGGCGCAGAGAGCCACCAGATCCTCACCGGGATCGGATATAGCGGGGGTACCCGCGTCGGTGACGAGGGCGCAGGATTCCCCTCCTTGGAGGCGGTCGCAGATGTTCTCCCCCCGTTCTCGCTTGTTGTGCTCGTGGTAGGAGACCAGAGGCTTCTGGATATGCAGGTAGGACAACAGATGCCCCGTGTTGCGGGTGTCCTCGGCGGCGATGAAGTCCACCTCGGAGAGCACCTTGATCGCCCGCTCGGACAGGTCGGCGAGGTTGCCGATGGGGGTGGCGACGAGGTAGAGGGTGGAGGCCTGGATCTGATTCTTTTCGGAAATGGGCATGGAAAAACTCCTTCCGTGTATGGGCTTGCACCGCGTGTGGGAGCGGCGCATAGGATGAAATAAAGGATTCTACCCTATTGTACCACAAAGGAGGCAATATGTCAATCAAAATTTACATTGATCAGGGACATAATCCCGTGAATCCCAACGCGGGGGCGGAGGGCAACGGGCTCAGAGAGCAGGACTTGGTCTACACCATCGGGCAGGAGCTGGCGGACAGACTGCGGTCTGATCCCGATTTCGAGGTGCGGCTGTCCCGTCCCACCCGGGATACCCTGCTGGGCACCACCAACGCCACCAGCCTTGCGGCGCGGGTCAACGAGGCCAACCGCTGGGGGGCGGACTACTTCATCAGCCTCCACACCAACGCTGCTTCGTCAGCCTCGGCCGGCGGCTCCGAGGCCTACGTCTACGCCCGCGGAACTCCCGCCTTTGGATTTGCCGAGGATATTCTTACGAATCTGACGGACATCACGGGGCTGCGCGACCGAGGGGTGCAGGCGCGGCCGGGACTGTATGTGCTACGCAAAACTCAAATGCCCGCCACCCTTGTGGAGCTGGGGTTCATCACCAACCCGCGGGATGCGGCCCTCATGCGGGATGATCCGGGGCTGTTCGCGGAGGGGATATACAGGGGATTAAAGGAATATACGGGATTGTAAATTGCTGTTTATCGGTGCGAAGGGGCACGGCCTCCGGCGGCCAAAACCTTTCTTGAAAGAAAGGTTTTGGATTCCAAAGAACTTTAAAAAAGCATTGTTAAATAATCCTTTTTAAAAGTTTTTG
>JAZOOM010000192.1:0-2882 GCA_045655025.1 Eubacteriales bacterium
GCTCCGCCGCGGCCTCCACGGTGTGAATACCGTTGCGGGACTCAATGCGCTCGATCAGATGAGGCTTGCCCTCGTCGGAGCAGGCGTAGACCAGATCCACACAGGCCTGGTCAATGGCGATGGGATCGGTGGAGATCAGAATACCAATATCCGCAATGCAGGGATCCTTCGCCACGGCACAGCAGTCGCAGTCCACCGACATGTTCTTCATGACGTTGACGTACACGATCTGCCCCTTGAAGAACTCCACCACCGAAGCGGCGGCGTCGGCCATGGACTCCAGGAACAGGTTTCGCTCGGCCGTCCAGAAGTTCTCGGGAACCCCCGCGCCGTGGATATAGGCCTTGCCGTAGGAGGAGGCCAGACCGATGGAGAGCTGCTTCAAGGCACCGCCGAAGCCCCCCATGGGATGCCCCTTGAAGTGGGACAGCACCAGCATGGAATCGTAGTTTTCAATATCCTTGCCCACGTAGTTCTCCTTGATGACCTTGCCGTTCGGGATGAGAAGCACCAGATCGGGCCCCTCGGCGTCCAGGAGGTCCACCTTGTAGTAGTCCATCCAGCCGTGGTCGCGGAACAGACCCAAATGCCGCTCGGTGGTGTTCCGTGCGCCGTCGTAGGCGGTGTTGCACTCCACCACGGTGCCGCCCACGCGGTCAATGACGGGCTTCCAAAAATCGGGACGGATGAAATTCTGGTTGCCCTTCTCACCCGAATGTACCTTGACGGCGACGTTGCCGGGCAGGGTCACGCCCAGCAGCTCGTACATCTCCAGTACCTTTTCGGGGGTGATGACGGGGGAAAAATATACCTTGGATTTGTTCATGACAGTCTCCTTGTTTTGGGATGATATATGCGACGGGTAGGGGCGCACCTGTGTGTGCGCCCTTCATACGCGCGTACCGGGCGCACACTTAGGTGCGCCCCTACCGCAAGAGAGTTAAAACCAATACTGATGCATCTTCCGCAAGAACGCCGTGGTCAGGGGATACTCCTCGGTATCGGGGATCACCGAATCAATACCGCAATAGGGACACAGGGCGGTATCATGCCTGTCGATCCACTCGGTGATCTCGCGGGGATCATAGATGCTCTTGCAGTAGAAGCAGCCGCACCGGTCAACGTTCTTGAGAGCCTCGCGGTGATGGGTGCAAAGCGCGTGGGCAGCCTTGGCATCCGTCCAGGAGATCTCGGGGGCGCGGTAGGCAAAGCGGAAGGGCCGCCCCTGCTCGGGCTTGAAGATGGGCTCGATCATGGGCTGAACCGACTGAATGCGCTGATCCGATCCCGCATCGTAGCGGTAGAACAGGCCGTTCTCCGCAGGCCCCGCGTTGATGAAGACGTGACGGGGATAGTCGCGGTACTTGTCGGGAAGCTCGGGGCCGAAGTGGTGGGAGTTGCCCTCGAAAATGAGGTCACCGGGGCGCACCTCGTTGGGATCCTCAATGCGGGTAAAGCCGCTCTGAATCAGAAACTGCTCGATGTTGGGAGGGAAGTACAGGGGCAGACCCTTGGTCTTGGGCTGGTGCGCCGTGTAGCCCGCCTCATACAGCACCCACCCGCAGAAGCGGTCGCAGGAGACCAGCTTTTCGGGATGCTCGGACTCCTTGTCCAGGGCGGGATTTTGGTCGGCGTCGCCGTACTTATAGCCGTGGATGCGCATATGATCCGCCGCGCACTTGGCGTGGTGCAGGATGTGGGAGGCGATGAAGGACCCCACGGGGGAGTAGATCATGTCGCCGTTTCCGTCGCAGACACAGTAGCCGTAGACGGCTTTTTCATCGGCGTCGGCGCGGGCGGCGGTCAGATCCCCGTAAGCCTCGGGCAGGCGGGACTCGATCCCGTGATAGGGGATGGACAGGTAGAACATGGCGGCCTCCTGATATGGGATTAGAATTTAACTCTCGCGCAGTAGATGGGCATGCCCTGAGAGGAAAAATTGGTCTCGTACTCGGTCATGATATTTCCCTCCGCCTCAGGGGTCTTGTGGAAGTCACGGGAGGAGAACAGGATGGTGAGCCCCATGGCCTCGAATTCCTCCAGGCTGAAGTCGAACAGCCCCTCGTTGTCGGTCTTGAGGTACAGCTCGCCGCCCTCCACAAGGATCTTCTTGTACAGCTCCAAAAAGCCGCGGTAGGTCAGACGGCGCTTGGCGTAGCCCTTCTTGGGCCAGGGATCCGAGAAGTTCAGGTAGATACGGGAGACGCTGTGGGGCTCTACCCACTCGCCCAGATTCATAGCGTCGCCGATGAGGAAGCGGAGATTATCTCCGGGGCGGTCTTCGGCGGTCGCCTTGGCCTTTTCCAGCGCGCAGCAGGCCACGTCGGAGACGCGCTCCATGGCGATGAAGTTCCAGTCGGGGTTGGCGGCGGCCATGCCCACGGCAAAGCTGCCCTTGCCGCAACCGATCTCCATGTGGATGGGACGGGCGGTGGGGAAGATGGCGGTGGGATTACTGCCCAGCGCAGACAGGGGGGCAACGTCGGAGATCAGGTATTCGGCACAGGCGGCGATGCGCTCGGCACCGTGCTTTTTTTTGCGCATTCTCATAGCTACATTTCCTTTTTACACAAGATTTTCGGTTTAAGGGCGTACACGCAGGTGCGCCCCTATCGGGACAAAATGAAAGCAAATAAAGGGCGCACACCACAGATCGCCCCTTCCGCATCGCAGGAAAAAGATGCAAGCGGGGTAGGGGCGCACCTGTGTGTGCGCCCGTTCACGTCGATCAGACGTTGAATCGGAACAGCACGATATCGCCGTCCTTCATGACGTACTCCTTGCCCTCGGAGCGCACCAGACCCGCCTCCTTGGCGGCATTCATGGAGCCGAGGCGCATGAGATCGTCGTAGGCAATGACCTCGGCGCGGATGAAGCCCCGC
>JAZOOM010000193.1:0-4343 GCA_045655025.1 Eubacteriales bacterium
CACGGCATTTCCTACCCCGGTGGCAAGCCCACCCCCGAGCCTACGGTCCCCCCTCCCGAGCAGCGGACGTACACCAATACCTACGCTCGCCGCGTGGCCGAACGCCCCGCCGATACCGAGAGGGGAACCTACAGCAATACCCCTGTCCCCTCCGAGCGCGTTCCGTCGGAGAGCTCCTTCACCGAGAGCATCCCCTATGAGGGCATCCCCTACTACGAGGATCTGTCGGAGAAGAATCCCCGAAAAACCTCGGTTGCCTACGACACCGAGGACTATGCCGACGATTCCACCCAGTACGACCGAAAAAATAAGATCAACATCGCCGCTCTGATTTTGGGCATCGTGTCCTTCGCGGCCAATCTTTGCTGTCTGACGATCTTCACACCCGTCACCGCCATTTTGGCCATCATATTCGGATGCAAGGGACGGGTAGCCGGAAAGTTCGAGCAGAAGGGTCTGGTGGGATTCGTCTTGGGTATCGTGTACCTTGGCCTGATCCTGCTAGCCATCCTGTTCATTTTCCTCGCCGCTCTCATAAGCGTTTTGAGCGAGGCGAATATTTCATAGAACCGAATCACCGAAAAAGGCTTCCATCCACTTGCAGGATGGAAGCCTTTTTGAAATGATCAAAATGCTTGTACTTTCACGTCGTTTCTTACGTCTCGTTCATGGTCAACGGAACTTCTTGGTCTCACCGGCCTCAACCTTGCAGGTCACCCCGCCATACTCAAACCACACGGGGATGGCCGAGGGGTTGTAGACGTACTTGCCCTCCACCGAGAAGGACAGGCGGCGGTAGGCCTCCACGTACTCGTAGACCTCCATATTGGTGGCGTACCAGATGTCCTCATGGCCGCCCAGACGCTCGCAGGCAGCCTCGATCAGCTCCCAGTTGTTGTCGGTGTCGAACTCGTAGGCGTGACCCCAGACGTAGTAGAGCCAGGGCGTATCCCACGCGTTCGGCTGACCGTTCAGGAAGGTATCCGTGATCTGCTCAAAGCGAGGATCCTTGTGGTGGCAGGTGGCGGGCATGCGGAGCCAGTCGGTGGGGATGGAGAAGTTACCCGTGGACACGGTGGTGCGGGCGTAGGCGATGCCGTTCTCCCGCAGAACGTCCACGGTCATGTCGCTGAAGGTACCCATGGGGTAGGCACAGCCCCGCACCATGCGGCCGAAGAGCTTCTCCAGCACCTCGCGGTCCTTAGCGATCTCGTAGTTGGCCAGAGGGCGGGGGATACGGTCGAGGAAGGGGTGGGTATAGCTGTGGACGGCGATCTCGTGGTTCTTGCCCAACTCGCCGCCGTATGTCTCCAGCGCCATTTTATAGCCCATGCGGCGGTGGATGGTGCCCTCGGGCCAGGTGTACTCGGCGGTCTCAAGGGGCTGGCCGTTGAGGTTGAAGGTACCCTTCAGGCCGTTCTTGTTGAAGATCTCCATGAGACGGGCGTCCTGCTCGACGCCGTCGTCGTAGGAGAAGGTGAGGGCCTTGCGCTTGGCGTTCGGGAAAAGCATGTACATCATCATGGCTTACGTCTCCTTATCAATATAGATTTTTTTGGTTAACCAATCGTCATGAGCGGATCAAGGCGTAACCTCGTTTCCCTCGTGGTCATAGTAGATATCGGTCAGCACCTGCCCGTTTCCGTCGTAGGTGATCACGCGGCGCACGTATTGACCGTATCCGTATTCGTCCCCATAGAAGGTCTCCTCGATCACCGCTCCGTTCAGCGTCTTCACAAAATGGGTCGGCTCCCCCCACTCATCGTAGGTATATGCCCACTCGTAATGCCGCTCGGAATCGCCGTTTTCATCGTAGTAGATCTCGTAATCCCGATACCACGAGCCGTCCGGGCTTCGGAAGCTCAGATACTCATACACGCGCAGGCCGTTGACATAGTGGAGCTGTCCGAGAAGCCTGCCCATGGCATCATAGGTATTCACGAACCGCTCGGTCTTGGTCAGCTCGCCCTCGGCATCGTAATGGAAAATGTAGTCCTTGTGGTCAAATTTGTACAGGGAAACCGTCCGACCGCCGTCCTCTCCGTAGGAGATACATTCCCGATAGGTGTGCTCGGGATCCACCTCGGGATTGACGGCACGGTTCTCCTCATAGATCATCACGTCGTTTTCATAGACGTGGGTGTGCTTGGGCTCCATGTCACCGGGGTTTTCGTACTCATATTCATAGCGGGTCACCTTGACGGTGTTCCCCTCGGCATCGTATTCGGTCTCCAGAATGGGGAGCCATCTATGGTCGGGATCATACTCGCGGACGGTATAGCCCCCGTTTTCCAGCTTACCGTACAAGCCGCAGTCGCAGTAGCGAAATTCCTCCTCGTCAAAGACGTGTTCATGGGGTCGGGACTCGGCGGGATCTCCATGGTCATGAGTGCCATCCGAGAGATTCCCCCAATCCTCAAAGGGCTTCTCCAGAAGCACCCCGAGGGTATCCGCGAGTGAAAGCCCCGAGGGGATCAGCAAAGCGAGTCCCCCCGCAAGGAGGAGGGCGACACACAGACATAAAAACGGAATGAGAATCCGTTTTTTCATGGTCAGTTACCTCCTTTCGGCGGGGGGATATGGATATGGAATTAGCCCAACTTAGCCAGCGCGGCCTGAGTAGCAGTCAGCTTCTCCTGCGCGGCGGCCAGCTTAGCGCGCTCGGCATCCACAACGGCGGCGGGAGCCTTGGCCACAAAGCCTGCGTTGCCCAGCTTGCCCTCCAGACGCTTGACCTCGCCCTCCAGCTTGGTGATCTCGGAGGCAAGGCGAGCCTTCTCCTTCTCGAAGTCGATCAGATCGGCCAGAGGCAGGTAGGCGGTGGCGGAGGGAGTGATGACCTGCACGGCGGTGTCGGCCGAAACTACCGTTTCATCGAACTTCTCGGCCACGGTCATGTCGGCGGCAGAGGCCAGACGGGCGAAGAAGGGAGCGGTACCGGCGTGGAAGGTATCCACGTACTTGGTCTCGATGAACAGAGCGGCCTTACGGGAAGGAGCGATGTTCATCTCGGAGCGGCGGTTACGGATGGCGCGGATCAACTCAATGATGCGCTCCATCTCGGCGGCCTCGGCGGCAAAGGACAGAGCCTCATTGTAGGTGGGGTAGGTGGAGATCATGATGCTCTCGGCGTCGCCCGCAAGGGTGGGCAGGGAGGCGAAGATCTCCTCGGTGATGAAGGGCATGAAGGGATGCAGGAGCTTCAGAATGCCGTTCAGCACGTAGGAAATGACGTTCTGGCAGACCAGATTCTGCTCGGTATCCTTCTCATTCAGGCGGGACTTGGCCAGCTCGATGTACCAGTCGCAGAAAATGTCCCAAGTGAAGTCGTACAGTGCGCCCAGAGCCACGCCCAGCTCGTACTTGTCCAGGTTAGCGTTGACGCGGGCGGCCAGCTCGTTGAAGCCGTTGAGGAGCCACTTGTCCTCGGGAGCCAGCTTGTCGGCCTCGGGGAGGTTGATCTCATCAATGGTGAGGTTCATGCGCACGAAGCGGGAGGCGTTCCAGAGCTTGTTGGCGAAGTTACGGGCGGCCTCGATCTTCTCGTCGGAGAAGCGCATGTCGTTTCCGGGGGAGTTACCCGTAGCCAGCGCAAAGCGGAGGGCGTCAGCGCCGTAGTTGGCGATGATCTCCAGAGGATCAATGCCGTTGCCGAGGGACTTGGACATCTTACGACCCTGTGCGTCGCGCACCAGACCGTGGATGAGGACGGTGTCGAAGGGCACCTGACCCGTATACTCCAGCGCCGAGAAGATCATACGGGAGACCCAGAAGGTGATGATGTCGTAGCCGGTAACAAGGGTGTTGGTGGGATAGAAGTAGGCCAGATCCTCGGTCTCCTCAGGCCAGCCCAGCGTGGAGAAGGGCCAGAGGGCGGAGGAGAACCAGGTGTCCAAAGTGTCGGGATCCTGGGTCACGGTGCCGCCGCACTTGGGGCAGGCGGTGCAGCCGTCGGGAGCCACCTCCACGTGGCCGCAGGCATCGCAGTAGTAGGCGGGAATGCGGTGACCCCACCAGAGCTGACGGGAGATGCACCAATCCTGGCTGTTCTCCATCCAGTGGAAATAGTTCTTGTCAAAACGCTCGGGAACGAAGCGGGTCTTGCCCTCGCGGACAGCCTCCACGGCAGGCTTGGCCAGAGGCTCCATGCGGACGCACCACTGCAGGGAGATCATGGGCTCAATGGTGGTGCCGCAACGGTAGCAGGTGCCCACCTCGTGCATGAGATCCTCGATCTCGGCCAGGAAACCGCCCTCGCGGAGGTCGTTCACGATGGCCTTGCGGGCCTCGTAGCGATCCATGCCGGCGTTCTTGGGGTAGTTGTCGGTGATCTTGGCGCGGTT
>JAZOOM010000194.1:0-6717 GCA_045655025.1 Eubacteriales bacterium
AAGGTTTTAAGAACTCCAAAAACTTTCAAGAATATATTGATAAATATGATTATTTAAAGATTTTTGGAGATCCAAGAACCTTTTGCAAAAGGTTCTTGGCGGGTGCCGCCGAGCTTGCTCGGCATGCAGTGCCCTGCCGCCCCCGTTAAACCGCAATTTATGCCTTGAAGAACGCCTCAAAGGCCTGGTGGGCGGTGTACAGATCCGCCTTGGAGATGATCTCGTAGGGAGCGTGCATGGCGATCACGGGTACACCGAGGTCAACCGTCTCGATGTTGTGCTTGGCGATGAACTTGGCCACAGTGCCGCCGCCGCCCTGATTCGCCTTGCCCAGCTCGCCTGCCTGCCAGACCACGCCCGCATCGGCCAGGATCTTGCGGATCCACGCCACGAACTCGGCGGGGGCGTCGTTGGTGCCGCTCTTGCCGCCGTGACCCGTGTACTTGGACATGGCCACGCCGCAGTTGATCAGGGAGGAGTTGCGGCGCTCATAGACCTCAGCGAAGTTGGGATCGAAGCAGGCCGTCACGTCGGAGGACAGGCACTTGGAGTTGGCCTTCACGGTGGAGAGATTACCGCCCAGCGCGGTGGTGATCTCGGAGATCAGGTCGGTGAGCAGCTCGGACTGCATACCCGTGTTACCCTCGGAGCCGATCTCCTCCTTGTCCGCCAGAATGACCATGGCGGTGTGGATGGAATCGTCGGTACCGAACAGAGCGGTGAGGGAGGGATAGGCGCAGACACGGTCATCGTGACCGTAGGCGGCGATCAGAGAGCGATCCAGACCCACGTCACGGGCCTTGCCGGCGGGCACGGCGGAGAGATCGGCGGAGAGGAAGTCCTCCTCGGTGATGCCGTACTTCTCGTTGAGCAGAGCCAGCACGTTGAGTCGGATGGCATTACCGCCCTCCAGACCGGGGTAGGGACGGGAGCCCATGAGGAGGTTCAGCCCCTCGGCGGGAATGGCAGAGCCCAGAGGCTTTGCGGACTGATCCTTGGCCAGATGGGGCAGCAGATCGTTGATATAGATGACGGGGTCGGTCTCGTCCTCACCGATGCAGACGTTGACCACGGTGCCGTCGGCCTTCACCACCACGCCGTGGAGAGCCAGAGGAATGGTCACCCACTGGTACTTGCGGATACCGCCGTAGTAGTGGGTCTTGAAGAAGGCCATACCGCCGTCCTCGTAGAGAGGGCACTGCTTGACGTCGATGCGGGGCACGTCCACGTGGGAGGCCACGATGCGGATACCCTTGTTGATAGGCTCGGAGCCCACGCGGAACAGGTACAGGTTGCGGCCGCGGTTGTTGTAGTAGTACTTACCGCCCACGGTCAGGGGCATGCCGAAGGTGTAGGGAACGTAGCCCTCCTTTTCGGCCATGGCGATGGAGACGGTCACGGCCTCCCGCTCGGTTTTGGCGGCGTCCAGATAGGCCATGTAGCCGGGGGCGTAGTCGTAAGCGGCCTTGATGGCGGCCTCGTCGCCCTTCTCGTAGAAATTGATCTTCTTGTACCCCAGACGGGCTTCCAGTTCAGTTGCGATGTTCTGTTCAGACATGTTTTTTATCCTCTTTTCATAAATTTTTATTTTGAATACAGTTTCTCATATTTTTCCCGTGCAGCCGTTACCCGCTTAACAAACTGCCTCGTCTCTCGGAAGGGGATCTTTTTCAGTCCTCCCTCGCCGTCGGCGTAGCGATCATCGGCCAGCCACTTGTCCACGTTGCCCAGCCCCCCGTTGTAGGCGGCCAGAGCCAGCTCCCAATCGCCGTAGCGGTCGTAGAGGGCGGACAGGTAGTAGGTGCCGTAGCGGATGTTGGTCTCCGGGTCGTAGAGCATGCCGCTCTCCAAGTGATCGAAAAGGATCTCGTCGGTCAGCCACTTGAAGGTATCGGGCATGAGCTGCATGAGCCCCACCGCTCCCGCTGAGGAGACCGCTCCGGAATCGAAATCGCTCTCGGTGCGGATGACGGCATATACCAATTCTTCAGGCACGCCGTACTTTTCAGTGTACACGGATACGTATTCCGAGTAGTCGCAGGGGTATGCGTTTCGCTCCAGACAAGTCAGAATGAAATCTCCGAAAAAGCCGAGTCCGATAGAGGCCAGAGCCAGGATCAGAATGACCAATCCGCGGGAGGGGTTGCGCCAATCGAATCTTGATGACATAGTCTATCCTCCGATCCGTCGGACGTAGATATAAAAGCGTTTCACCTCGTCCTCCAGCTTGGTCAAGTCTCCGTCATTGACCACCGTGTAGCCTGTCTTGCGGTAGAAGGAATCCGACCGCTGGGCGTTCATACGGGCTTTGGCACGCTCTTCGGTGATGCCGTCCCGCTCCATGATGCGGGCGAGGCGTTTGGGTTTGGGTGCCAGTACCGAGCAGATGATGTCGCATTCCTTGTCGTAGCCCGACTCAAAGAGCTGGGGCGCGTCCACCACCACGGCGCGGGGGCCGTCTCCGATCTCATTCTGCTTGGCGTACATGGCCAGACGGCGGCGTACCTCTCCCAGAATGTGGGGATGGGCGATGGCGTTGAGCCGTTCCAGCTCGGTCTCCTGACCGGGTGCAAATACCTTTGAGGCCAAGACGGCTCGATCCAGCGTGCCGTCCTCCGCAATGACCTCCCGTCCGAAGGCGGCGGCCAACTCGTCCAGCAGAGGGGAAGGGGGCACCAGCAGCTCGCGGTACACCGCATCGGTGTCGATGTGGGGGAAGCCGTACTTTTGCAGGATGGATGCAACGACACCCTTGCCGGCGCCCGTAGGGCCTGTCAGACCAATGGTCAGCATAGTGTCACCTCCCGACCTCTGCGGTCGCTCTCCACAGCGGCCTCCAAAATGGCCTGCACGTATGCTCCGTCAGTAAAGGACGGTGTACAGAGCTGACCGTTTGCCACGCAGGACAGGAAATTCTGCATACATCCGATATGCCCACGCAACCAGCCTTGGGGAGCCTTGATGGCAGGGAAGCCCGATGCGGGGGAGGGATATCGCCCCACGCACTCGATGCGGGTGTAGCCCCGCACACCGCCCATGGGTGCGCCCGCGGCGGTAGCATCGTAGTAGTTCAAGTAGTTGGGATCCATCAGGGAGAAGGACAGGGAGCCCCGTTCTCCGTGGATGGAGAAGGTCAGCTCGTCATTGGCTCCTTGGGTCAGCTTGGAGACGGTGATCGTTCCCGTGGCACCGTTCTTGGTGCCGCAGATGACGTAAAAAGCCTCGTCGGCGTTTGTCTCCCATACCGTTCCATCCGCTCTCAGGTGGGTGGGATAGGCGATCTGGGACTTGCCCAGCACGAAGGAAAGCTCCCCGCACAGGTAATGGCAGAGATCCAGCACGTGGGGGCCGAGATCGTACCATGTCCCTCCGCCCGCCTCGGCGGTCTGCTTCCAGCCCACGCGGCGGTCGGGGTCGATGCAGGAATTGTGCTTGTAGGTGAAATCAAAGGACAGGACGCGCCCCAGCCGTCCCTCGTCCATGAGCTGCTTTGCCCGCATGACGGGGGCTAAAAAGCGGTTGTTGAACACTGTCCCGCAGATCACGCCCCGTTCCTTGGCCAGGCTTGCCAGCTCCATGGCTTCGGCGGCAGTGACGGTTAAGGGCTTTTCGCACAGCACTGATTTGCCCGCCAGTATGGCGGCCTTGGCCACCTCGAAATGCAGAGGATTGGGGGTACAGATGTCCACAACATCAATGTCGGGGTCTGCGATGATTTCCTCGGGCGTGGCTACGGCCTTAGAGATCCCGAATTCCTGTGCGAAGGCCTCAGCCTTGCGCAGGCTCGATCCACACACGGCTGCTACCTCGGCGGTAAAGCCCATCTCGGCGGTCTTATAGAAGAAGGGCAGATTCTGAACCGACCACAAATGAGTCTTTCCCATAAAGCCGATGCCAATAAGTCCAATGCGTAATTTTTTCACGTTCTGCCTCCTGTCTATAAATATACATCCTATATTATATAACATTTTCCCGAAAAATGCAAGGGGTTATGAAAAAAAGGTTTGTATATCTTGTTTTTTTCTTCCTTTATTTCTGAACGGATACGGCGGGGCTGACCTACGCGCAGATGGCTGCCTGTTCCGGCATAGGCATCAATTCCCTTTGGAAAGGGGATGTCAAAACGGCATACTGCATGCTACCGCATATACTCCGAAAACGACCGTTTATCTTTATCCTATTGACAAATATACGGATCATGCTATAATGAATACGAACAGGAGGTATTGCCAATGAAATATACCCTACACATTGACCCCGACCGCGAGGAGGAGGTCATCATATACGCAAGGGCAAGAACGTCGGAGGTGGATGCCTTGATCGGCTACATCGACCGCATGGATACCGAGCTTCTGGGCTATGGTGACGGCGGACAGATTCTCCCCCTCCGCCCCGGGGAGGTCTGTTGCTTTACCGTGGAGGAGGGGCGGGTCTACGCTCTCACCGCCGAAGAAAAGCTGGCCGTCCGCCTGCCCCTCTACGCGCTGGAGGAGACGCTGGGGAAGAGCTTCGTCCGTATCAACCAGTCCTGTCTCGGCAATATTCGCAAAATTTCCCGCTTCGACGCCTCCATCGGGGGATCGTTGATGGTGACCTTTGAGAATGGCTACCGCGACTACGTCTCCCGCAGACAGCTCAAGACCGTGAAAGAAAGGATGGGTATCAAGAAATGAAGCATCCCATTACCAAAACGCCCGTCAAGGATTTCTTCCTTCGCGGATTCTTATTCGGTGGCTTCGGCCCCGTCATCCTCGGCATCGTCTACCTCGTTCTCCACTTCACCTTGGAGGATCTGACCCTCACGGGAAACGAGGTCTTCCTAGGTATCCTCTCCACCTACCTTTTGGCCTTCGTTCACGCAGGTGCCAGTGTTTTCTATCAGATCGAGTCCTGGTCTTTGGGGAAATCCACGCTGTGCCATCTCAGCTTGCTCTACGTTGCGTACATCTTGTGCTACGTCGTGAATACTTGGCTCCCCTTTGATCCTCTTTCCCTCGGTATCTTCACCGGCATATTTGTAGGTGGATACGGAGTCATCTGGCTGATTATCTATTCTAGTATCAAAGCGACCGCGAGGAAGTTGAATCGCGCCCTGCAATAAACCATCACGGAGGAAATACCATGTATGCCGTTGATATACAAAGCTTGACAAAACGCTACGGTGAGGTTCTCGCCGTGGATCAACTGACCCTACGCGTCTCCGAGGGGGAGCTTCTCTCCCTGCTTGGAGTCAACGGTGCGGGCAAGACCACCACCGTCAAGATGCTCTCCTGCCTCACAGCCCCCACCGAAGGGGATGCTTATCTCCTGGGCAAGAGCATCCGCCGCGATCCAACCGCCGTCAAGTCCCTCATTGCCGTGTCCCCCCAGGAGACCGCCGTAGCCCCCGGGCTGACGGCGAGGGAAAATCTGGACTTGATTTGCGGTGTCCACAGCTTTTCAAGGGAAAAGCGAAACCAGAAGATTGCGGAGTTGACCGAGCTTCTGGGTCTTCAAAGCATCCTGAACCGCAAGGCGGGCAAGCTGTCGGGAGGCTGGCAGAGGCGGCTCAGCATCGCCATGGCTCTGGTCAGCGAGCCGAAGATACTCTTTTTGGACGAGCCTACGCTGGGCTTGGATGTGTTGGCTCGCAGTGAGCTGTGGGATGTTATCCGCTCCTTGAAGGGAACGGTCACGGTGATCCTCACCACCCACTACATGGAGGAGGCCGAGACTCTTTCCGACCGCGTGGCCATCATGAGGGACGGAAAATTGCTGGCCTGCGACACCCCTGAGGGCATCAAGCAACGGGCAGAAACAGACAGTTTTGAGAAGGCCTTCATCGCCATTGTGAAAGGAGGGACGGTATGAGAATGCTGACTTTTGCCCGCCGCAATACCAAGGAGCTTTTGCGGGATCCCCTCACCGTCTTTTTTGGATTGGGATTCCCTTTGGTACTGCTTTTTCTCATGAGTGCCATTCAGGCCAATATTCCCGTAGCCCTGTTTGAGATCGACCGTCTGGCTCCGGGCATCACGGTGTTCGGGCTATCCTTCATCACCCTGTTTTCGTCTACGGTCATATCCAAGGATCGGGGAAGCGCTCTCTTGCAACGCCTCTACACCACGCCGCTGACCTCCACCGATTTCATATTGGGGTACACCCTCCCCATCCTGCCCATGGCCGTGGCCCAGACCGCTTTGTGCTATCTGGTCGCCCTGCCCTTCGGCATGAAGCTGTCGGTCAACGTTCTGTATGCGATCCTCTTGAATATCCCCGCGTCCCTTCTGTTCATTTCCCTCGGTCTGCTCTTCGGCAGTATTTTGAATGAAAAGCAGGTGGGCGGTATCTGCGGCGCACTGCTCACCAACCTGTCGGCGTGGCTGTCGGGTATTTGGTTTGACCTGTCCTTGGTGGGCGATACCTTCCGCAGGATCGCCAACGCCTTGCCCTTTGTCCACGCCGTGGAGCTGGAGCGGGCGGCGGTGGCGGGACAGTACGGGGAGATCCTGCCCCATCTTCTATGGGTACTGGGGTACGCCGCCGTGTGTATGGTGGTCGCGGTGGGATTATTCCTGCGGCAGATGAGGAAGCAGTAAATTGCTGTTTATCGGTGCGAAGGAGCACGGCCTCCGGCGGCTTAGAACCTTTTTGAAAAAAGGTTCTAAGAACTCCAAAAACTTTCAAAAAGGGATTATTTAATAACACTTTTTAAAAGTTTTGGGGATTCTTAAGGGA
>JAZOOM010000195.1:0-2474 GCA_045655025.1 Eubacteriales bacterium
AAAGGAGGAATAAACCATGATCCAAGCCGAGCACGTCACCAAAATCTTTCGCTCCGCAGGGCAGCCCAAGCCCCATACCGCCGTCAGCGACCTGTCCTGCACCATTCCCGGGGGCTGTATCTATGGCCTTGTGGGCTCCAACGGCGCGGGTAAGTCCACCTTCCTTCGCCTCCTGTCGGGTGTCTACCGTCCCGACGCGGGAAGTATTGAGATCGACGGCCTCCCCGTCTGGGAGAATCCCGAGGCCAAGAACAAGATCTTCTACGTCCCCGACGATCTCTACTTCCTCCCCCAGACCAACATGAAGCGCATGGCATCCTACTACAACGCCCTGTACGAACGGTTCAACCGTGAGCGCTTCGCAAACCTCACCGAGACCTTCGGGCTGGATCCCGAGGCCAATCTGAACACCTTCTCCAAGGGTATGCGCCGTCAGGCCGCCACCATCCTCGCCCTGTCCACCATGCCCGACTACCTCTTCTTCGACGAGACCTTCGACGGCCTCGACCCCGTCATGCGGCGCCTGGTCAAGCAGGTCATCTACAACGACGTCATCGACCGCGGCACTACCACCATCATCACCTCCCACTCCCTCCGCGAGCTGGAGGACACCTGCGACCAGCTGGCCCTCCTCCATCAGGGCGGTATCGTCTTTGAGTCGGATATCCAAAACCTCAAGACCGCCCTCTTTAAGGTGCAGACCGCCTTCTCGGAGCCCTTCAACAAGGCCAAATTCGAGGCGGTGAGCATCAACATCGTCTCCTACAACCAAATGGGCAGCGTGGCCACCTTCATCGTCCGCGGCGACCGCATGGCCACCGAGGAGAAGCTCCGCTGTATGAATCCCCTGCTGCTGGATATCCTGCCTCTGAATCTGGAGGAGGTCTTCGTCTACGAGATGGAGGCGCTGGGGTATGTGTTCAAGGATATTCTGATGTAAAGGAGGCGTAACCATGAAAACCAACCGTATCAATACCAATTTCTTCAATTTCCGCCTCTTCCTCGAGGCCCTCAAGCGCCTCCGCGTCATTGGTCTCGGCTCAGCCATCCTTGCCCTGACTGCCTCCGCCTTGGTGCCCGCCGTCACGTGGATCGAGCAGGGCTCTTACAGCCGCGCCGAAATCTACGAAATGGAAACAGAATTCCTCTGCGTCCCCGCGGGAGCTATGGTTATCCTTGCCCCCCTGTTCTTCTTCGTCCTGTTCTCCTTTTTGCAAAAGCGCAAGGAATCCGACTTTTTCCATGCCATCCCCTACACCCGCACCTGCGTGTACGTCAGCTTCGTGACCGCCGCCCTGGCCTTCATCTGGGCAATCCAGATTGCCTGCGGACTGACGGCGGGCATCCTGTGGAGTATGATCCCCCGTATCACCGCCGATATTGGAGGCATGATCGCCTACGTGGGCGTCTCCATGCTGGCCGCCGCCATGCTCTCGGCCTTCATGATGCTGGCTCTCACCGTATCGGGCACGAGCGGCTCCTGCTTCCTTCTGTTCCTGCTCTTTACGGGCTTTGTCCGCGTGGTGTGCGCTATCTTCCTTGGATGCATGGATAGCTTCTACATCATCGACACCAACGATATGTGGAACACCTCCTTCCTCTCCCCCCTGTGGCTTCTGCCCATCAACGTCTTCGGCTACCTGATGGGGTCGACCGCATACTCCGATATCCTTTTCTCCCCCGCTAATATCCTCTACTCCCTTTGCGTGACGGTGGCCGTCTTCGCCCTCGCGGGACTGCTCTACAATCGCCGCAAGTCGGAGATGGCGGGAAACCCCGCTCCCGGTGTCAAGACCCAAGCCCTGTTCCGCATTATGTTCACCTCTCTGGCCGTTCTTCTCATCCCTCTTTTGGCCATCACCGACGGCGCGGATGCCGCCCTCATGCTGGTGGTGATCGTGGGCGTTTTGCTGATCTACTTCCTCTACGAGCTGATTACCACCAAGCGACCCAAGAATCTCCTGAAGATCTTCCCCGGTCTGGGCATCGTGGCGGGGGTGTGCGTGGCCTTCTTCCTTGTTTTCGCGGGCTACTACTCCGTGGTCATCAACGAGAGCATCACCGCCTCTGACATCAAGTGGGTATCGGTGGAGTCCAACGGCTTTTCGGGCGGAACCTATCAGGATCGCCTGTCGGATACCCTGCGTACCGATGACGAGGTCATCGTGAAGACCGTTGTTGACCGTCTGGCCATCTCCCAGCAGTACGAGCGGGAGGGGGCTGCATGGGAGCATCCCGATTACCACGACCGTATGCGGGTCACTATCCGCCTGAAGGGCGGCCGCACCATCCACCGCTACATCTCCGTGGGCAAGACCGCGCGAGAGACCCTGCTGAGCCGCTACTCGGCGCTGGAGGAGATCAGAGAGATCATGTACCGTCTGCCCTCTGACAGCGAGATCCAGACGGGCGGCATGAACCTGATCGCAGGCGGTGCCCACCGTGACTACGCCCATTTCGGTGATCCTGCGGCC
>JAZOOM010000196.1:0-4637 GCA_045655025.1 Eubacteriales bacterium
TGATCATGAATATCACCGCCCAGCAGGCTTACTACCGCTCCTTTGTGGATAGCCCCTACTTGTCCCTCAAGACCATGCCCGAATTTCTCGCATGGCTGGACAAGAGGTGCGCTGACACGAAAGCAGATGACATGGCCGACGCGGCCGCCGTTGCCGCCCGTCCCCGTGTCCATCAAAAATTCCATGAGGGTGATTTCTTCCGCTACCGCATCGACCGCCGTCACTGGGCGTATGGGCGTATCCTATTGAACTTTGCCGCCATGCGGAAGCAGAAGATCGAATTCTGGGACGTGTTCTTCGGCAAGCCCTTGGTGGTGGCGGTGTACCGCACCATGACCGAGGAGCCGATCGACGACATCGAAAAGCTGGCAGGATTGCCCATGCTTCCCTCCCAGTTCATCATGGACAATATGTTCTACTACGGCGAGGCCGAGATCATCGGGAAACAGCCACTGACCCCCGAGGAGGAGGATTTTCCCATCAACTACGGTAAGGGACATTACGAAAACAAAAAAGTTCTCTACCTCCAAAGTGGGCGGATGTGCCGCAAACTGGAAAACGCTCCCGTACTCTTAAATTGGGCATTCAAATTTGCCGCAATCGGATTTGACATTCACATCCGCGTTTCCGTACTGGAAGCCTGCATACGTGAAAATTCCAATCGTCCATACTGGGAGCAGCCGAATTTCTACTTCGTTCTATACGATCTCCGCAACCCCAAGCTGAAGGCGGAGCGGGAGGCCGTGTTCAAGCAGTTCGGGCTGAACGCCGCCGACTATGTGCGGGATGAGTCTGCCGCAGGCGAAAACAATGTCCCCGCACCCAAGGACACGCCCGCCAAAAAGTCCTTCTTCGACATATTCAAGAAAAAATAAACACATAGAGGAAACAAAGCTGTGAATTTCAGCATTGAAATTGATTTTGTAAAGAAATATATCAAGAAGGAATACCAAGAGCGAATCATCTTCGAATTACAGTCAAAAAAGAATCGGGAGAAAGTGATATCCCGTTTTTCTCATTCATCCGATAGGATACTCAAAAATCTATTTGTGAAATGCACCATAGCGGAACTGCAAAATCATCTTGCCGATTCATGTGGCGTGAAAGAAGAATGTTACATGATTTCAGGAGATACGCTTGACGGCCAAATTCTCCCTTTGCATGACGCCGTCGAATACTGCTTGACTTCATATATGACTGTGATATTGATTTTCTCAAAGTTTGCTATAGTCAAAGAAGAGACAGAATACGGCGAGCCTCGGATCTTTATTTCCAAATAACTAACTAACGGAGCAAAACCATGTACTATTCCACCCACTACAAAACCAAATGGCACGACACCGACGGCGACGGGGTCATGCGCCCCTCGGCGCTTCTGGTCTACATGCAAGAGACCGCCAACGTGCAATGCCGTGAGTACGGCATGGATCTCACCGACCTGCACCACATCGAGGGCAAGGGCTTCCTGCTCTCCCGCATCATGGTAAAGATCTTTTCTCCCCTCCACGCCTACGAGGACATTGAAGTCCGCACGTGGTGCATCGACAACAAGGGATACAACTTCATCCGTTGCTTCGCCGTCTACCGCGGGGAGGAGCAAATGGCTCTGGCGGTGTCCCATTGGGCGCTCATCGATATTCACGAGAAGAAGATGATCCGCACCACGGATTTCCGCCGCGACTTCCCCTACGGCGACCTCCCCGACGAGGCTCTGCTTCCCGCCCGCGTCCGCATCCCCGCCGCCACCGAAATGGAGACCGTGGGAACCCGCGCCATCGTGTACAGCGACCTGGACTTCAACCGCCACATGAACAACACGAAATACCCCGACATGATCTGCGACTTCCTTCCCGACATGGACGGCAAATGGGTCACCTCCCTCTCCCTGTCCTACCTGCGTGAGGCCGCCTTCGGAGACACCCTGACGGTTCACCGCAAGGCTGTGGAGGGCGCCGAGAACGCCTACCTCATCCGCACCACCCGTCCCGACGGAGCGGTATGCTTGGAGGCGACGGTCGAGCTTGCTCCCATCGAATGCTGAAAAATCGTCAAATTGCAGATTAGCGAGGAACTTCACATCATAGTGTAGGGGCGACCATTGGTCGCCCGCCAACCTCAAAACCGATACCAGTCATTCATTTTTTGGCAAAACGGGCGACCAATGGTCGCCCCTACAGGCATAATAGGAACACCCCGTCCCCCTGACATCAAGAGTTTAACAAAGGAGGCTCCCATGAACAGAAGATCCACCCTGCTCCGCGCCCTCACCCTTATGCTATCGGCTCTCACCCTTTTGACTGCCGCCGCGTTCCCCGCCGCCGCCGCCGAGGTCTCTACGGTGTACATCGAGGACACCTTTGAGCAGTACGGTGTCACGAATGGCAACGTCACCGACAAATCCATATCCGCCGACTACGCGGGTAGCACCAACTACGCCATTGTCAAGGACGGCGCTCTGTCGGGCAACCGCTCTATGCTGGTGGGTGACCACGTGGATTTCCGCTGGTGGGCACGGAGCATCAACGCCGAGGTGCTGACCCTCTCCTATAAGATCCACGTCCCCTCCGCCAGCGTCATGACCTTCACCACCTGCATGACCCTGGACGGCGATGCCTCCACCTCCAACGAGGGTCTGGGCGGCGCGGTCACCGTCATCAAGGGTGACGGAACTACGCTGGGCATCTATGACCGAAACGGTAATCTCATCACGAACCTGGAGTACGGCAAGACCTACGATATCCACATGGATTTCACTGCCCGTTCCGATAAGTTCATCCTGGAGATCAACGGCAAGGCCTACGCGAATATCCCCCTGCCCTCCCCCGTCTACACCGTCACCGCCTTCCGCCTCAACGCCCCCGCCGGCTCCACCTTCTACTTCGACGATTTCAAGGTGTACAGCACCTCCCGCACCTATCCCCAGAAGTATTCGGCGCAGGAACCCGGCAAGATGGCGGAGCTGGATTACCCCACCTACTACAAGCCCGATGGCATGACCCTGTGGCTAAACCGCGACGGCACCGAGGCGGGTAAGTCGGCTCTTAAGCTGGATATTCCCGTGAAGGAAGCCAACAACACTCTGTATCTGCCCTATGACGCCGTCAAGGTCCAGCTTCCCGTGAACAACGAGATCGAGTACGACCCCAACATCATTACGTGGGACGGTACTCCCTACATCCATATCCAAGACGTTGCCACCCTCATGGACGGCAAGGTCTGGTGGGACGAGGCCGAGAAGATGGTAGTCTTCACCGCGGGCGAGCGCAAGACCGACGGCATCCTCCGTAACATCAATGGACGCTTCTACATGAACGGCCAGCCCTACTACGAGATCAGCTTCAACAAGTTCGATATCGCCGCCCAGATCCTGATCAATTACTTCCCCAACAACTTCCGCGATTTCAATATTGGCGAGGATCAGCGCGCCAACGCCGAGCGAGCCCTGAAGGAGCTGTCCGACAACGGATTTACCTCCATTCGCTTCTTCTCCTACGTGGATTCCTACGATATGATCCACGATCCCGTGGAGAGCGAAAAGTACTGGAAGGGTCTGGACGAGCTGTTCGACCTCTGCGACAAGTACGGCATCAAGGTGGTTCCCTCCCTCTGCTGCGGAACGAGCTACATGACTGCCTGCGAGTACGTGGAGGGCTTGGGCTACGTGTCTGTGGGGGAGGATCGCATCGACCTCATCACAGAACCCGAGAGCAAATCCCGCGCCTTCCAGAAGGCTTACATTGAGACTTACGTCAACCGCTACAAGGATCGGGACACCATCCTCATGTGGGAGATCAACAACGAAATGAATTTGGATATGGACGTAGGCCCCTCCATCGGTAAGGTGACCTACTCCGCCTACCAGCTCAGCGATTTCTTCACATGGTGTACCTCCATCATCAATACCTGCGATCCCGACAGACTGGTGACCTCGGGTGACAGCGTGCAGCGCGGCTCTAACTACCACCTGCTGGCTGGCACCATGGCGGGTCAGGATACCAACGATTGGACCACCGACACCTACGCCCAGCGGCTCTACGTGAACTACCTGCTCCACGGTCTGGGCGGTATGGACGCCACCTCTGTCCACGCCTACGGCGAGAATACCGACGACCTCCACATCACCGAAGGCCGCCTCAAGACCACCGCGAGCCGCATGTCCATGTCTGTCATGATGGACGAGGCGCGGGCGCTGGGTCAGCCCCTCTACGTGGGTGAGGCGGGTACGGGCACCGCCCACGGCAACACCGATTTCACCTCCATTCAGAAGACTCTGGACGGCTACGTGAAGCTGGGTCTTCAGCTGGTTCACTGGTGGAGCTACGACACCTGCCGTCAGCCCTCCTTTGGTGACGACAACGACTGGAACATGAACATGACCGAATTCCCCGAGTCTGTGGCTCTGATCAAGGCAGGCAACGAGGCGCTGAAGGCCAAGTGGCTGGTCAACCGCGCTGATGCCGACGTGGTCGTGACCGATACGGGTGACGCAAACAACACGGATACCTCGGAGGATACCGGCGTTACCGAGACCACCGCCCCCGACACCGCGTCCCCCTCCGATCCCGACACCACAGTCGCCCCCGAGCTTCCCACCACTCCCGACGAGACCAAGCCCTCCGAAAAGGGCTGCGCCTCCA
>JAZOOM010000197.1:0-2280 GCA_045655025.1 Eubacteriales bacterium
TAATCATCATGAACAAGTACGCAGGAACCCAAACCGAAAAGAATCTGGAGGCCGCCTTTGCCGGTGAATCTCAGGCACGCAATAAGTACACCTATTACGCATCCGTCGCCAAGAAGGAGGGCTATGAGCAGATCTCCGCTCTGTTCCTGAAGACTGCCGAGAACGAGAAGGAGCACGCCAAGATGTGGTTCAAGGAGCTGGGCGGACTGGGCGACACCGCCGCCAATCTGCTGGCCGCCGCCGAGGGTGAGAACTACGAGTGGACCGATATGTACGAGGGCTTTGCCAAGACCGCTGACGAGGAGGGTTTCCACGCTCTGGCCGTCAAGTTCCGTCTGGTTGCCGCCATCGAGAAGTCTCACGAGGAGAGATACCGCGCTCTGCTGAACAACGTGGAGACCGCCGCTGTCTTTGAGAAGAGCGAGGTCAAGGTTTGGGAGTGCCGCAACTGCGGTCACCTGGTGGTCGGCACCAAGGCACCTCAGGTTTGCCCCACCTGCGCCCATCCTCAGGCTTACTTCGAAGTTCACGAGACCAACTATTGATTTTCATCTTCTGTATCCCGCGGCTTGTCCGCGGGATATTTTTTTCTTGACAGCCTGTTGTTTATGTGCTATAATACGAACAGATGGATCTCCCGATGGGGATCAAAACGGAAACGGAGGAGGCGAACGTATGGGCAAACGGATCAGAGGTGTTTTCGCACTGCTTGCGGGGATTGGACTGACGGTGTTCCATGCCGTGAAGATGGCCTATCGGATCCCCTCTAACTTCACTGCCGAGGGGGAAGGGATGGCCTTCCTTGTGAACCTGGTGGAAAAGTACGACCTGCGGACGTTCATTCTGGCGATCCTGTTCGGGGTGGGTCTGTGTCTGTCGGGGCTGTACCGGCTGATCAGCCCCCGCAAGCGCAGGGTTTCCGTTGCCAAGCCCGTAGGGGAGGGTGAAACGGTGACACCCACGGAATTCCCGTCGGAGACGGTACATCCGTTGGATACGGAGACCTCTCCCGCTCGCGGCTCCGAAGCCTTGATATGCTCGTTCCGCACCCATCTGATGGGGGCTACCTTCCGAGGATCGAACGGAAAGACCGGTCGCGCCATGCTGACCGAAATGGATTCGAGTGAGCCGCTGATGTGCCGCATGGTGGCGGATCATCAGTTCCCCTCCTCCATCGGCGTGTTCACCCTGCGTGGACAGCTCCTGGGCTATCTGGACGCTGCCTTCGTGCGGGAGCTGGAGAGAAAATACCCCAATCACCGTATTTCCGTCGCCGTAGACCGTATCACCGACCGCGAGGACACGGCGTTCCGCTGTCTGCTCCGCGTGGGAGTGTATGAGAGTCAATGATCGCGGATACAGAATCCTATAGAGGAGACATACGTCATGACCCGTTTTGAGCTTCACGCCCACACCTCGGAATGCGACCTGGCCGCCCATGCCTCGGGTGCCGAGCTGGTGCGCATCTACCACGCCGCGGGATACAGCGGCATGGTCATTACCGACCACTATTTCGCTACCTTCTACAAATGGTTCGCCGACGAGCTGGAGGGGAAGTCCCATCGGGAGATCATGGCGCGGCGGCTGAAGGGCTACTACGAGGCCCGCAACGAGGGGGAGAAGCTGGGCTTTACCGTCCTCCCCGGCGCGGAGGTTCGCTTCGATCGGTCTCCGTACGGCATTAACGATTTTCTGGTGTTTGGCTGTGATGAGGAGTTCTTCCTTACCGCTCCCAGACTCAATGAGCTGACCTCCTTGGAGGAGCTGAACGCCCTCCTGCCCGCAAACGCCTGCGTGGTGCTGGCTCATCCGTTTCGCGTAAAGATGACGGTGATGGATCCTACGCCCCTTTTCGGTATTGAGGCGCACAACGGCCTTACCGAGTCTTTTCGCAACCAAATGGCCGAGGACTATGCGGGGCGTTTCGGAAAGGCGTTGACCTCGGGCTCGGATTGCCACCATCCCGACCATGCCTGCAAGGGTGGCATTGAGACGTCCCATATCATCCGCACCCCCCGTGACCTTACCGACGTGCTGCGGAGCGGGGACTATACCCTGTATCGGGGATAAATATGGTTGTAACTATTCAGCCGCCCTTCAAATTGCAGTTTATGGGGGTGATGAGTCTAACATTCTCAGCGGGGGAACGACGGGGGTGGAGGGGGCGAAGCCCCCTTCACCTAAGGGGGATGGCCGGCGGTGTCGGGGGCGGGCTTGGGCGCCCTGGCGCGCACCGCTAGGGGCAAGAAAATTGTATTGAGCCAAAAGGAATTTAGCAGT
>JAZOOM010000198.1:0-2681 GCA_045655025.1 Eubacteriales bacterium
CCACGGCGCCCGCGCGGAGGGTGAACATACCCTCGGCCTCGCTGATGGCGGTGACGTAAGCGGAGACACCATCTTCCTCGGAAGGGGTCACGTCGAGAACAGTCGCGCCGGTCTTGATGGAGGTGCCTCTCTCCAGAGCCATCTCGTGGTAGCGGTTGGCGTACTCGGGGCCGGTCAGCTCCTCACCGAAGCGATGGAGACCGAAGCCGTTGTGGATGCACTGGCGGAGAATACCGCCTGCGCTCTGGTCGCGCTCCAGAATGACCATGTCGCGGACACCTGCGTCGTAAGCGGCCACGGCGGCGGACAGACCGGCGGGGCCTCCGCCGATGATCACAAGGGCGGTGTAGGGGGCGCTCATATTGACGTAGTTCTGCATATCAGTTGCCCTCCTTCATGCCGCCGGCGATCTTGGTACGACCCTTGTTGATGTAAGAGCCGTGACCGCACTTGGTGATATCGTCGTAGGAAACGCCCCACTCACGGGCGAGGATGCGGATGACCTCGGGGGAGCAGAAGCCGCCCTGGCAGCGACCCATGCCGCCGCGGGTACGGCGCTTCACAGCGTCCACGTCGTAGGCAGGGGGATTGGCGTGAATAGCCGCCACCATCTCGCCCTCGGTGACCTCCTCACAGCGGCAGATGATACGGCCGTAGCGGGAGTCCTTCTTGATCATTTCGTTCTTTTCCTCCACGCTCATGTGACGGAAGGCATCCATGGGGACTCGGTTGGGGTTGTAGTTCTCCTTGGCGGTGAGGGTCAGACCCATACCGCGGAGCAGCTCCTCCACGTACTCGGCGATAGCGGGAGAGGAGGACAGGCCGGGGGACTCGATGCCCCCCAGATGGATGGCATTGCCCACGGGCTTGATGATGAAGTCACCCGTACTGCCCACGGAACGCAGACCGCAGAAGGAGGTGATGACCTTACCGTAAGGGATGCTCGCCACGTTATCCCCTGCCTTGGCGCGGATATCGGCAAAGCCCTCGGGAGTGGTGGCGGTGTTCGTCTTGTCCTCCATGTCGGTGGCGGTGGGGCCTACGATGAGGTTGCCGTGGACGGTGGGGGAGACCAGCACGCCCTTACCCATCTTGGTGGGGGTATGGAAGATGGTGCAGGTAGTGGTCTGCCCGCACTCCTTGTCCAGCAGCATGTACTCGCCGCGGCGAGGGTGGACGGTGAAGCTGTCGTCGCCCAGCATCTTGGCGATCTCGTCCGAGAACACGCCCGCGCTGTTGATGAGGTAGCGGGTCTCCACGGTGCGGCCGTCGGCGGCGGTGATCGTGTAGCTCTCGGCGGTCTCTTCAATGGAGGTCACCTCAAAGTTCAGCGCCAGCTCGGCGCCGTTGTCCATGGCGTTGCCGATGGCGGCGATGGTGAGGCCGTAGGGGCACACGATGGCACCCGTGGGAGCATAGAGAGCGCAGGACAGGTCGGGGTTCAGGTTGGGCTCCATCTCGAAAAGCTCCTCCTTTTCCACGATGCGAAGTCCCTCCACGCCGTTCTCCACGCCGCGGCGGTAGATGTCCTCCACCTCGGCGCGCTCGTTTTCAAAAGCCACTACCAGAGAGCCGTTGCGCTTGTAGCTGACCCCCAGCTCGGCGCAGACCTGCTCCATCATCTGGGAGCCGCGGACGTTCATGCGAGCCTTCATGGAGCCCGCCTTGGCGTCAAAGCCCGCGTGGACGATGGCGGAGTTGGCGGCGGTGGCACCTCGCGCCACGTCGTTCTCCTTGTCCACAACGCAAATCTTCAGATCATACGCAGAAAGTCTGCGGGCGATCATGCCGCCCACAACACCCGCGCCGATCACGGTAATATCGAACATATGTGTGTCCCCTTTCGATTCAGTACCGCCGAAAAAACAAAAAAAGATGCGAATTGAGCGCGGGTAAAGAACCCGGCCCTCTGCATCTCCAAATCTCGGCGTTGTTCCGTATGAATTTATTATACCACACAAGGCTTTTTTTGTCAAGTTCCCACCCGAAACAAAAAATTACAAAAAACTCTTGACAAATCCCTCCTGTCTGTGCTATAATGACTGTGCTATAGCAAGTATCACAGTTGGAGAATTCTCATGATCGTCATTGACCACAACAGCAAAACGCCTGTTTACGAGCAGATCAAGGTACAGATCCTGTCCCTCATCACCTCGGGCGTTCTGTCCCCGGGCGATAAGCTCCCCTCCCTGCGCACTCTGGCCGCCGATCTCTCCCTCAACTTCAACACCATCAAAAAGGTGTTCGCCCAGTTGGAGGAGGACGGCGTGATTATCACGGTGCAGGGAAAGGGCTGTTTTGTCGCGGACACCGCCAAGGACAACCGCGCCGTACAGGACAAGGCCGAGGCCGCTTTGCGGGAAGCGGTGGCCGTCGGCCGCGCCTCGGGGGTGTCGAGGGAAGCCGCCGAGCGTATTTTGGCGGATATTTTTGGAGAAAAAAAGTAAATTGGGGTTTAGCGGGCCGAAGGCCCGTCACGCCCCCAAAGGGGGCATATCGATCCGTCTCGGGCAAAGCCCGAGCGGAATATCGAGTGCGGAGAGAAACGACGCACATATCGAACGCCGTAAGGCGTATATCGACGGAGCGTTTTTTGTCGATATGCACCCATTCGGGTGCTCGATATACCGCTCGGCCTAAGCCTTCGCGGTTCGATATGCCGCCAAGGCGGCTCGATATGC
>JAZOOM010000199.1:0-12075 GCA_045655025.1 Eubacteriales bacterium
CCCATGTCCCAGCATATCGGCGCTCCCGCCGTTCCGATCGTCAAGGTCGGCGACGTGGTCGAGGAGAACCAGATGATCGCGCAGGCCGCCGAAGGTCTGTCCGTTCCCCACTTCGCCCCCATTTCGGGTAAGGTCACCTACGTGGACGCCAAGACCATTGTGATCCATGCATAATTGTGAGAGAGGTAGATAACTATGTATCAAGCTATTGGTATCATTGAACTGAAGAGCATTGCCAAGGGCATCGAGGCTACCGATGCCGCCCTCAAGAGCGCAGGTATCCGTCTGGTGCAGGCTCACCCCTCCTGCCCCGGCAAGTACGAGATCATTCTGACCGGTGCGATTGCCGACGTCACCGCCGCTGTGGAGGTGGTCAAGGCTCGCTTTGACGATCGCATGATCGATTCCACCGTCATCGGCCGCATCGACGACCAGGTCATCACCGCCCTGTTCGGCACCCAGCCCGGCGAGCGCAAGGGCTCTCTGGGTATCGTCGAGGCATACTCCGCCGCTTCCACCGTGAAGGCCGCTGATATCGCCGTCAAGACCGCCAAGGTCGCCGTCCTCGAGCTCCGTCTGTCCCGTGGTATGGGCGGTAAGGGCATGGTCATCATCACCGGTGACGTGGGCGACGTAACCGCCGCCGTTGAGGCAGGCGCACAGCACGCCAAGGATCAGGGTCTGTTCTGCAACTCCGCCGTCATTCCCGCTCCCCACGCCGAGCTCTGGGAGCAGCTGTAAGAGAGCGATTCTTGGGGCTTTGCCCCCCCGAGCTATGCCCGGAGACCCCCACCAAAGGACCTTTTTGAAAAAAGGTCCTTTGGAATCCCCAAAAACTTTCAAAAAAGTATATTGATTCTTAAGTAAGCTGCAAGACGTGCGGTTTACTTCCCTTTTGGATTTGCCTGTTTCGATTTTTTCGTGAATTATAGATTTAAAGAGAGGATTTCCCATGTCCGAACTGAAGTTTGTCATTGAAAAGAGCCCTCGTATCGCCCGCCTCATCCACGATCTCTACGAGAACATGCCCGAGATCGAGGCTGACCGCGCCGAGCTGATCACCGAGAGCTACAAGCAGACCGAGCATCTGCCCATCATCAAGCGTCGCTCGGCCGCTTTCCGTCACATTCTGGAGAACATTCCGATCGTCATCCGCGAGGGTGAGCTGATCGTCGGCTCCAACTCCGTGGCTCCCCGCGGTTGCCAGACCTTCCCCGAGTTCTCCTTCGAGTGGCTCCCTCCCGAGTACGAGACCATCGCCACCCGTGAGGCCGATCCCTTCTACATCTCCCCCGACACCATCCGCCGTCTGGAGAACGTCCACCCCTACTGGAAGGGCAAGACCGTCAGCGATTTGGCCGCCGCCAACATGGATCCCGAGGTGCTGGACGTCTTCATGAACCACGGCATTTTCACCGTCGGTAACTACTTCTTCAACGGCGTTGGCCACGTCAACGTCAACTATGAGAAGGTGATCAACTGCGGTTTGGAGACCTACATCGAGGAGTGCCGCGCCGAGATCGCCAAGCTGACCCGCGGTCAGGGCGACTACGCCACCCGCAAGGCTTTCCTGGAGTCCGTCATCGAAAGCTGTGAGGCCGTTATCACCTACGCCCGCCGCTATTCCGATCTGGCTCTGGCTCAGGCCGCTGAGTGCACCGATTCCGACCGCAAGGCCGAGCTGCTCACCATCGCCGAGGCCTGCGATCATGTTCCCGCCAAGCCCGCCCGTTCCTTCCACGAGGCTTGCCAGGGCTTCTGGTTCATCCAGCAGCTCATGCAGATGGAGTCCTCGGGTCACTCCATCTCCCCCGGCCGCTTCGACCAGTACATGTATCCCTTCTTCAAGGCCGACCTGGACGAGGGCAAGATCACCTATGAGTCCGCCCAGGAGCTGCTGGACTGCATCTGGGTCAAGCTCAACGACCTGAACAAGGTGCGTGACGCCGCCTCCGCCGAGGGCTTTGCCGGTTACGGTCTGTTCCAGAACCTCATCGTGGGCGGTCAGGACGGGTTCGGTCTGGACGCCACCAATGATCTGTCCTACATGTGCATGGAGGCGCAGATGCACGTTCGTCTGCCCCAGCCCTCCCTGTCCATCCGTGTGTGGAACGGCTCTCCCCATTCTCTGCTGATCAAGGCCGCCGCCGTCACCCGTGAGGGTATGGGCGTTCCCGCCTTCTATAACGATGAAGTCATTATCCCCTCCATGATGTCCCGCGGCTACTCTCTGGAGGATGCCCGCGGCTACTGCATCATCGGTTGCGTAGAGCCCTCCGCTTGCCACAAGACCGACGGCTGGCACGACGCCGCCTTCTTCAACATGGTTCGTCCTCTGGAGCTTGTGTTCTCCTCGGGTATGGACAAGGGCGAGCAGATCGGCCCCAAGACCATGGACGTGCTGGAGATGACCTCCTTCGACCAGTTCTTCGACGCCTACAAGGCACAGCAGGAGTTCTTCATTGAAATGATGGCTCAGGCTGACAACGCCGTGGACGCCGCTCACGCCGTCCGTTGCCCCCTGCCCTTCGAGTCCTGCCTCATCGATGATTGTATCGCCAACGGCAAGAGCGTGCAGGAGGGTGGCTGTCACTACAACTTCACCGGCCCTCAGGGCTTCGGTATCGCCAACGTGGCCGACTCTCTGGCCGTCATGCGCAAGCTGGTCTTCGAGGACGGTGTCATCACCATGGCCGAGATGAAGCAGGCGCTGGCCGACAACTTCGGCAAGGGCGCTACCAACAAGCGTGCCATGGAGCTGACCACCGAGGCCGCCAAGATGCTGGATGCCGAGGGCAAGGAGGTCAACGCCGACCTCATCAAGGCCATCTACATGGGCTTCAAGAACGCCTCCCACATTTCCGCCGACAAGAAGGCCCGCTACGACGAGATGCTGAACATGATCGCCGACGTGCCCAAGTACGGCAACGACCTCCGCGAGGTTGACCTGTTCGCCCGCGAGGTGGGTCAGACCTACACCAAGCCTCTGCTGGCGCATACCAACCCCCGCGGCGGTATGTTCCATGCAGGTCTGTACCCCGTATCCGCTAACGTGCCGCTGGGCCATCAGGCCGGTGCCTCTCCCGACGGCCGTCTGTCCAATACCCCCATCGCCGACGGTGTCGGCCCCATGTCGGGCCGCGACGTCAAGGGTCCCACGGCTACCGCCAACTCGGTATCCCGTCTGGATCTGGGCGACGCCTCCAACGGTACTCTTCTGAACCAGAAGTTCCATCCCTCGGCGCTGGCCGGTGAGATGGGTCTGGAGAAGTTCGTGGCTTACCTCCGCGGCTTCTTCGATCAGAAGGGCATGCACGTCCAGTACAACGTCATCTCCCGTGAGACTCTGCTGGACGCACAGGCTCACCCCGAAAATTACAAGACTCTGGTGGTTCGCGTGGCCGGTTACTCCGCCCTCTTCACCACCCTCTCCCGCTCCCTGCAGGACGACATCATCAGCCGTACCGAGCAGTCTAGCCTGTAAAAAAACGGGGAGAACGGCAGGGCTCTGCCCTGCACCCGCAAGCCCCTTCTTGAAAGCATCCCCGCTTCGCGGGGGGGTGAATTTGCCTACGGCAAATATCACGAAGGGGCTTGACCCCCAAGAACTTTCAAAGCAATTATTGATTTACCTTTTTCAATCCTTTCCCCATGAACAAATGCCCTTTTTAAGGTTTTTGGGAATCCAAAACCCTTTTGCAAAAGGGTTTTGGCGGGTCCAGGGCAGAGCCCTGGCGCTCCCCAGAAAGGAATAACATGGCCAATTACTACGACCGCGTTGGTCGGATTTTTGATATTCAGCGCTTCTCCATTCACGACGGGCCGGGTATCCGCACCATCGTGTTTCTGAAGGGGTGCTACCTGCGGTGCCGCTGGTGCTGCAATCCCGAGTCCCAAGAGTACAAATTCCAAGAGCTGACCATGAACGGTTCCACCAAGACGGTGGGGCAGGACATTTCTGTCCGCGACCTCATGGAGGAGCTGATCAAGGACGAGGTTTACTACCGCCGTTCGGGGGGTGGCATCACCTTGTCGGGCGGTGAGGCTATGGCTCAGCCCGAGTTCGCCGAGGCCATCTTCCGCGCCTGCCACGATCGGGGCTTCAACACCGCCATTGAGACCACGGCCTTCGCCGAGCGGGACGTGGTGGCTCGTCTGATCCCCCACATCGACCACGTCATGATGGACATCAAGCACATGGACTCCGCCAAGCACAAGGAGTACACGGGTCAGCCCAATGAAAAGATTCTGGACAACGCCCGTTGGATCGCAGAAAATGCTAACCACTTGGTGATCCGCGTGCCCGTGATCCCCGGCTTCAACGACACGCCGGAAGAGATCGCCGCCATCGCGCGGTTTGCCGAGTCTCTGCCCGGTGTCCATGAGCTTCACCTGCTTCCCTACCACAGGCTGGGAACCGACAAGTACACGGGTCTGGGCAGAGAGTACACCCTCTCCCACATCACCCCGCCCACCGCCGCCCATATGCAGCTCTTAAAGGAGGCCGCCGAGCAGGAATCCTGCAAGCTGACCTGCCATTTGCGGGTACAAATTGGCGGATAGGGTTTCGCGTTTTTTCGGTCGGAGCGACCGAAATTCCTTGCGGAACCAACGCAAAACTTTCGAAAGGACACTCTACCTTATGAAAGAACTGGAAATGCACGATAAAATGCGGATCGTACAGGAATTGGTGCCCGGACGGCAGATCACTCTGCTCCACGTCATCGCCAATCCCGATCCCATTCTGTATCAGAAGCTGGGTCTCGACCCCAAGCTGGACTACTCCCACGCCGCCATCGGTGTGTTGACCGTCAGCCCCGCCGAGACCGCCGTCATCACCGCCGACATCGCCATGAAGTCGGCCAACATCGACTTGGGCTTCGTGGATCGCTTCTCGGGCACCCTCATCATCACGGGGCGCGTCTCCGAGGTAGACTCCGCCTTCACCGCCATCGGTGATTATTTCAGAGATACCCTGAAATTTGCCGTCTGCGAGAAGACAAGAACCTGATCCTCATGAAAAAGCTCATACTCATGGGTCGCGTAGCCGCCGGAAAAACCACCCTCACGCAAGCATTGCGGGGTGAGCAGATCGAGTACTGCAAGACCCAGTATATCAACTATCACAACACCATCATCGACACCCCCGGTGAGTACACCGAGGTGGCCCGATTGGGTGCCGCCTTGGCTCTCTACGCTTACGAGGCCGACGTTGTCGGTCTGGTCATCGGCGCGGACGAGCCATTTTGCGTTTTCCCCCCCTGTTGCACCTGTCTTGTCAACCGCCCCGTCATCGGCATCATTTCGGGCATTGACCGCGACAAAGCCAACGTGGAGCAGGCGACCCGCTGGCTGAAGCTCTGCGGATGCGAGAAGATCTTCCCCTGCAGCTCCTACACGGGCGAGGGTCTGGAGGCCATCATCGACCATCTCCGTGAGCCCGGGGACGCCCCCGACGCGTTGCCCATTTAATCATCCCGGTAGGGGCGCACCTATGTGTGTGCCCGCGCAGTATTCCTTTACCGGATAAGGGCGCACACATAGGTGCGCTCCTACCGTTGAATCAAAAAGGAGTTTCTATATGAGCGAGAGAAAGACAAAGGTAATCTGCTTCGCCAACAACAAGGGCGGAAGCGGCAAATCCACCACCTGCGCCAACGTGGGCTACAGCATGGTCACCGAGGGCAAGAAGGTTCTGCTCATCGACGGCGACATGCAGATGAACCTCACCCTGTCCTACTTCGACGAGGAGGCCTCTCTGGGCTTCAACGAAAGCGGTGAGAACCTCTACACCGCCATCAAGGGACAGAAGGAGCTGACGCCCTTCATCCGCCATACTGCCTACGAAGGGCTGGATCTGATCCCCTCCTCCATTCTCATGAGCGGCATCGAGGTGGATCTCTTCACCATGTGGCAGAGAGAGTTCATCCTGAAGCAGGGTCTTGCCAAGATCCGCGAGTCGGGATACTATGACTACATCCTCATCGACGCCCCCCCCACCCCGGGCTGCTGGGTCATGAACATCATGTGCGCCTCGGATTTCCTCATCATCCCCGTGGAGGCCTCTCCGTGGGGTCTGTTCGGTCTGGCGAACCTATTTGAGTTCTACGAGAAGTTGGAGCGCATCGCCCCCGATCTGAAGATTCTGGGTGTGGTGGTCACCAAGGCCAACGAGCGCAAGAACCAGTTCAAGCAGGCCATCGACGTGCTGGGCTCTCTGGAGAACGTCCGCCTCTTCGACACCTACATCCGCGTGGACTCCGCCATTGAGTGGAGCCAGGAAAACAGCCTGCCCGTCATGGCTTACAAGAAGACCAGCCGTGCCGCCCAAGAATATCTGACACTTTCCAAGGAGGTTATGGAATATGCCCATCGGTAAAGACAGCATCAAGACCCGTGTAGCCAAGGTGACCGCCGCTGAGGTGGCCGAGGAGATCCTCAAGACCGAGACTCCCGCCGCAGAGGCAAAGCCCGCCGCTAAAAAGCCTGCTACCAAGAAGCCCGCCGCTCCCAAGGCACCCAAGGCCGAAGGTGAGGCCGCCGCGCCTAAGGCACCCAAAAAGGCTCCCGCCAAGAAGCCCGCCGCCCCCAAGGTTGAGGCTCCCGCAGAGGCTCCCGTAGCCGAAGCTCCCGCCGTAGAGACCGCCGTGCTGACCAACGTCGCCCCCGAGACCGTCGCCGCCGTCATCGGCCACGACGAGAAGAAGCCCGCGGATAAGGTGCAGATCGGACAGAAGATGCCCAATTATTTGCTGTAATTCAATAGAAAAAACACCGCGGACAGATGTCTGCGGTGTTTTTTTGTAGAATGACAGCGTTTCAAATTTGGGACTTGTAGGGGTGTAGCAACATGAGATTGCAGGGGGCAATGCCCTCGGCTCCCCCCCAATAACCTATACCCAACAACAAACTATTTTGGAAGGGGATCGGGGTGCCGAGGACGTCGCCCCCTACATTCCCTCCTGAAATTATCCTCACTCCCCAAGCATCTCCCGAAATTCAGGATACTCCCGCAAGCCGTTAAACACTTCTCGTTTACACATGGCCTTGATGTCGTCCGCCAACGTACTTGTTCCCGTAAAGCACCATTGGGTGGAATCAATGGTCATGCCCTTGAACAGGGGCGCGGTGTAGGTGTAGACCCCACGGCTGACGGAGGCGATGCGGTCGTATTCATCGGCGTGGTAGAGGGCGTCCTTCAACAGCTCCAGAGCCTCCTCGGTCTGTCCCACCTTTGCCGCCAGCTCGGCCTTGCGGAAGGAAATGTGGCTCATGGAGTGGTGGTGGTCGAAGTAATTCTCGTCGGGGATCATGGCCTTGAGTACTCCCGCTGCGGCATCGCAGGCGGTGGATTCGTCACAAACGCGATCCCAAAGGAGGGCAAGGATCAGAGTCTCCAATTTCTGATTCAGACACTCCTGATTAAAGCGGAGCTGTTCTTCTCCCGACATACACATGGCAGTCAACTGCTTCTTTCGGTCAGGGTCAACCTTGGCTTCGGGGAACAGATCCACATATCGACGCGCCTCGTCCTTCCTTCCCGCGCCGCACAGACATTGGGTGATGCCCGTAATGGCGCAAGCCTTTTCCTCGTCGTCATTCGTATTCTGAATGACCGTATCAAACAGCTTAATCGCCTTTTCCCGCTCTGCCTCAAAGGCATCGGGGGATACAACGTGGTCAAGAGCACCGCACCACACGTCCCACGCGTAGCGGTTCAGCCAGATCATATCTCCGGGGAAGATGCGGATGGCTTCCTCGGCAATGCGGGTGCGCTCATCAATATCACCCGTTTCAAAGGTCTTGTTGTACGCCGCCTCCATAGCCTCCCGTTGGGTGTCGGCCTCGGCAGGGGACGCGCCCAGCAGTTCGTCGGTAGTCACACCCAGCAGCTTGGCCAACGGGACGATCAGGGCAAGATCGGGGCTGGACAGGCCGCACTCCCACTTGGAGACGGCTTGGTAGGACACGCAGAGGAAATCCGCCACCTTCTCTTGGGTCAGATCCTTTTTCTTGCGTAATTCCTTGATTCTTTCACCAATGGTCATATATATACCTCCAAATTATTCTGTGAACCGGTTCTGCTGAAAGTATAGCATATTTTTTCGCAAAAATCAATCTCTTGTTTTTCGAGCGGGATGCAACCCTCGGTTGAGCCCCCCTGTTCCGCATGAGCAATCCGCCTGTAAACACACAGCCCCCGCACCAAATCGGCACGGGGGCATGCTTCATTTCAAATGGATCCGATCACATCAGGCTCCGATACAGAGCCTCAATATCCTCCACAGAGGTCTCGCGGGGGTTACCGGGACGGCAGGCGTCGTTGTAGGCGTCCACGGACATCTGGTGGATATCCTCCTCGCGGGCGACACCCTTCAGGGAGGTGACGATGCCCACGTCCTCGGCGAGCTGGCGGACAGCCTCCACGGCGGCGGCGCGGTACTCGTCCTGAGTCATGTTATCCACGCCCTGCACACCCATGGCGCGGGCGATCTCGCGGTACTTCTCACCGGTAGCCTCGGCGTTGTAGGCCATGACGGCGGGGAGCAGGGTGGCGCAGGCCTTGCCGTGAGGCATATCGTAGTAGGCGGACAGGGTGTGCGCCATGGAGTGATCCACGCCCAGACCCACGTTGGAGAAGCCCATACCGGCCACGTACTGACCCAGAGCCATGCCCTCACGACCTTCAGCGGTATTGTTCACAGCCCCGCGCAGGGAGGATGCGATGATGCGGATGGCCTCGATGTGGAACATATCCGACAGAGCCCATGCGCCCTTGGTGATGTAGCCCTCAATGGCGTGGGTCAGAGCGTCCATACCCGTAGCGGCGGTGAGGGAAGCGGGCATGGAGGCCATCATGTCGGGATCGACAACGGCAACCACGGGAATATCGTGGGCATCCACGCAGACAAACTTACGCTTCTTCTCCACGTCGGTGATGACGTAGTTGATGGTGACCTCAGCGGCGGTGCCGGCGGGGGTGGGGACGGCGATGATGGGCACGCAGGGATTCTTGGTGGGAGCTACACCCTCCAGAGAACGGACGTCAGCAAACTCGGGGTTGGTGATGATGATACCGGTGGCCTTGGCGGTATCCATAGAGGAGCCGCCGCCGATGGCCACGATGCAGTCAGCCTCGGCTGCCTTGAAGGCCTCCACGCCGTTCTGCACGTTCTCAATGGTGGGGTTGGGCTTGATATCCGAGAATACGGCGTAGGGGATGTTGGCTGCGTCCAGCAGGTCGGTGACCTTGGCGGCCACGCCGAACTTGATGAGGTCGGGGTCGGTAGCGACGAAAGCCTTGGCAAAGCCGCGGGCCTTGATCTCATCGACGACGGCGGTAATGGCGCCCGCGCCGTGGTAGGAGGTCTCGTTGAGCATGAACTTGTTCATAGTAATGGTTTCCTTTCTATGATGAATAATTTTAAAGAATTCCTTGAGGGCACTTTAGTCTGATTTCAATTCCTCCAAGCGGGAGAGCAGGGACTCGTAGGTTCCCTTCTTCAATTGGAAGAATTTGACGTTAGCCGTAAGCAACACACCGCTGTAGGTACCCGTATCGTCGGGATACAGGGTGTACACGCCGTAGTGCTGAGCGTTGGGCAGCTGGTAGGCAGGAATGGTGGTCTCGGGGGCTGTTCCGCCCGTACAGAAGACCAGCATGATCCCCTTTTCCTTAGGAGCAAAGCGTTCTGCTGTATCGGAACGCCTATAGTCCTTTTTCACTTTCTCGAAGAGCTCGGCGGCGGACTCTCCCGTCAGGCAAGTCGTAACCGTGCCGTTCTCCACGATCCAGCATTGAAAATCCGAGGGATACTTTTCCCTTCCGGGCGGGTTTGGCGGTGCCGCGGGAGAAAAATTCCGATTGCGGCAGGCCGTAGCCGTTAACAAAAGGAGGAGTGCCAGGCACAGGGCAAGGCCTCTCGCGCTTCGTCTCATGGGGGATCCTCCTTTCCAATTCGATTATGCAAACGATTATTCCAAAGCCAGCAGGTCGCGGAAGGCCTCGATATAGCCCTTGGCGGTGGCGGCATCCCCTGCCTCGGCAAAGATGCGGAGCAGAGGCTCCGTGCCCGAGAAACGGCAGATGACAAAGCTGTTATCCCCGAAGTAGACCTTGCAACCGTCCTCGTAGCTCACGCGGGTCACGGGCTTGCCAAAGAAGGGGATCTTTTTCTCCTCAAAAATAATGCGGTTGACGGTAGATTTCTGCTCATAGGTAAAGGTGATATTGTCCTCCACCATCTCAAAGTGGCCGTACTTCTGCTCCAACGCGTCCATGATCTCCGAGGGAGACTTCGCCACGGCGGAGATCATCTCCACGAACAGGGATGCCGCGTAAATGGAATCCTTGCCGTGAATGTGGCCGCGAACGGTCAATCCGCCCGAGGACTCGCCGCCCAGCACCGCGTCGTGGGCATCAATGCCGGCGGATATGTACTTGAATCCCACAGGCACCTCATGGCAGGTCTCCCCAAAGTCGGCGGCCATGACGTCCAGCATGTGGGTGGTGGCCAGATTGCGCACCACAGGGCCGCGCCAGCCCTTGATCTCGTGGAGATACCAGTAGAGCATGACCAGGATCTCGTTGGCGGACAGATAACGGCCGTTACCGTCGATAATGCCCAAGCGGTCGCCGTCGCCGTCGAAGGCAATACCCAGCTCGTACTTCCCTGCCACCACGCGGGTGCGCAGCTCCTCCAAGCCCGCCACGGAGGGGGCGGGATGGTGGCCGCCGAAGTGGGCGTCACGGGTGTTGTGGATCATGTCCACGGTGCAACGGGCGGTGCAGAGGATGACCATGAGTGGGTAGGTACCCGAGCCGTACATGGGGTCGAACAGGACTCTCGCGCCATGACTGCGGATGGTCGCAACGTCCAGCACGTCGAGAATGTCGTCGATGAAATCGTTGAAGGGATTCTTGCGGTAGATCACAAGACCCCGCTCACAGGCCTCTGCAAAGGGCATACGGGGGGAGGGGATACCCTTGGCCTCGATCTCGGCGATCAGCCGCTCCAGCAGAGCGGTGGTCTCCAGAGGGGCATCGCGCCCCTCCTCCACGATCAGCTTGATGCCGTTGTAGTCCGAGGGGTTGTGGCTGGCGGTGATCTCCACGCCATAGTGGAGTCCCTGCCGCTTGACCGTGTGCATGACCAAGGGAGTGGGAGCCGAGCGGTTCATGAACCACACGGTCACACCGTGAGCCGCGAAGACCTCGGCCATCCATTTGGCCGCCACGTCGGACAGAAAACGGTGATCGTAACCCAGGATGATGGGCTTGTCCGTCTTGCCCTCCTCCTGCATGAGGGCGCAAATACCCTCGGTGACGAGGCAGATGTTTTTCTCGATAAAGTCAGAACCGATGACGGCGCGCCAGCCGCCTGTGCCGAATTGGATCATGGTGGTATCTCCTTGTGCGAATCCCGCCCGATGGACGGTGGTATGTTACTTGGGTTTATTGTACCGCAAATTTCGCCAAAAGTCAAGAGGGGAAGCGCAAAATGAAACAAAATCTCCCTGCTTCGCATATCCTGTTGGCAAAACACCCTGCAAGGAGGTCTCCATGAACAACCCCTATACCACCCCCTGCATCCGCCCCGACCCCCGCCTCGCCGCCCGCATGATGCGGGCCTACAACGACGAGCTGAACCAGGTCATCACCTACACCTACCAGCACCTCCTCACCGAGGGGCTGGACAACGAGGCCCCCGAGCTGTTCTTACAGCTGGCGCGGGAGGATATGGCCCATTTCCATGCCCTGGGCCGCCTCATACGCGCTCTGGGGGGCGATCCCGGGGTGACCATGCGGATGCGTACCCCCCGCATTGATCTCTCAGGGGACGCCTCCTGCCGCGCCCTGCCCGTGGTGCGTCGGATGCTCCGTCAGGATCTGCAGGCCGAGGCTGCAGGCATCACCGAGCTGGAATCTCTGGCCGCCGCCGCGCGGGACGAAGCCGTGATCTCCGAGCTGCGGGCTATGATACTGGAGGAGAGAGAACAGTACGAGGCGCTGGAGAGGCTTTTGCGGGAGATCTGACACAAAGAAGCCCACCGCCGTTGGGGGCGGGGGGCCTT
>JAZOOM010000200.1:0-3825 GCA_045655025.1 Eubacteriales bacterium
AAAAATCTTTAAATAATCATATTTATCAATATATTCTTGAAAGTTTTTGGAGTTCTTAAAACCTTCGCAAACTTTGCCGTAGGCAAATTTGCCCCGAGCGTAAGCGAGGAGCTTTTCCAAAAAGGTTCTAAGCCGCCGGAGGCCGTTCCCCCTCACCGATAAACCCAAATTCGAATCCCAATTCAAAGGAATCAGACATGTTTGAAAAGCTCATTCCCGTCGTCGCCAAATACGAGGACATTGAGTTCCGTCTCTCTCTTCCCGAGACGGCGGCCGATCCCTCGGTGTACACGGCACTCATGAAAGAATACCATAGTTTAACCCCCTTGGTGGAGGCGTACCGCCTGTATCGGGGGCTGGAGGATGCCCGTACCGAGGCCTTGGAGCTGGCGGAGATCTCCGATGACCCCGAGCTTCGCACCATGGCCGAGGATGAAGCTGAAATGCTGAAGGAGAAGATCGCCGAGGCCGCCGAGGAGTTGCAACGGCTGCTGATCCCCAAGGATCCCGAGGATGATTGCTCCGTCATCATGGAGCTGCGGGCGGGGACGGGAGGCGAGGAGGCCGCCCTGTTCGCCGCCGATCTCTTCCGTATGTACTCCATGTACGCCCAGAGCAATGGCTTCAAGGTCAGCATCACCTCCGCCACCGAGACCGAGCTGGGCGGATTCCGCGAGGTTACCATCCTCATCGAGGGCAAGGGCGCATACTCCCGCTTCAAATTTGAATCGGGTGTCCATCGCGTTCAGCGTGTCCCTGCCACCGAGTCCCAAGGCCGCATCCAGACCTCCGCCGCCACCGTGGCGGTGCTTCCCGAGGTCAAGGACGTGGAGATCGAGATCAAGGATTCCGACCTGGTCTTTGAATCCTGCAAGTCCAGCGGCGCGGGCGGTCAGCACATCAACAAGACCGAGTCCGCCGTCCGCCTGACCCACAAGCCCACGGGTATCGTCATCGAATGCCAGCAGGAGCGATCCCAGTTCCAAAACAAGGACAGGGCGCTGGAAATGCTCAAGGCCAAGCTCTACCACATCAAAAAGACCGAGCAGGACGAGGCAAGAGCCTCCGCCCGCAAGTCGCAGGTGGGTTCGGGCGACCGCAGTGAGAAGATCCGCACCTACAACTATCCCCAATCCCGTGTCACCGATCACCGCATCGGGCTGTCCATCTTCGATCTGGACGGCTTCATGAACGGAAACATCGGGCAGATGATCGAGGCTCTGACCGCCGCGGATACGGCGGAGAAACTAAAGCAACAGGATACGTAAAACGACATGCAAACGAAAGTCATCAAGATCACGGACACCACCGAAGCCGTAACAGAGCTTCGGGAAGCCGCCCGTATCCTCCGAGAGGGGGGACTGGTGGTCTTCCCCACCGAAACGGTCTATGGTCTGGGAGGCAACGGCCTCTCGGCCGAATCCTCCGAGAAGATCTACGCCGCCAAGGGTCGCCCTTCCAATAATCCCCTCATCATCCACGTCTCATCCCCCGAGGAGGCCGACAAGTACGCCGTAACGGGAGATCTGTATAACCGTCTGGCCGCCGCCTTCATGCCGGGGCCTCTGACGGTGGTGCTCCCCAAGCGGGATTGCATTCCCTACGCCACCACGGGCGGATTGGATACCGTGGCCGTCCGTTGTCCCGATCATCCCATCGCCCATGCCCTGCTTTCCGCATGCGACTTCCCCGTGGCGGCTCCCTCCGCCAACCTGTCGGGTAAGCCCTCCCCCACCACAGCCGAGCACGTCATCACCGACCTGTCGGGCCGTGTGGACATGATCATCGACGGCGGGGAGAGCGACATCGGCCTGGAATCCACCATCATCAAGCTCGACCACGATCACGAGGGCGAGTATCTGACCCTCCTCCGTCCCGGCGCGGTCACGGCCGATGCTCTGACCTGCGTATGTGAACGGGTGGTCATCGCCCCTGCCGTACTGGAGCAGCTCAAAGAAGGCGAGCGTCCCCTGTCACCCGGCATGATGTACAAGCATTACGCCCCCACAACTCCCCTGGTTCTCCTTGACGGCGATCCGGATAACGTACTTACCTTCCTGCAAAACGAGCAGAATCAGCGATCCTGCGCCATTCTGTGCTACTTTGAGGAAATGCCCCACCTGAAAAACGAGCATCTTTTCCCCGTAGGCGCAAAGGACGATCTCGCCACCCAGGCGCATTGCCTGTTCTCCCTCCTCCGCGAGGCAGATAAGACGGGCGCGTCCATCATGTACGCCCATCTGCCCGAAAAGAGCGGTCTTGGACTCGCGCTCTACAACCGCATGATCCGCGCCGCCGCTCACACCATCCAAAAGGTTTAAAACACCGATCCGCATATTGAAAATTATTGAATAGGATATAGATATTATGGCAAAGAAGAAAAAAGCACCTGTAATCGAAGAACTCCCCCCTGCCCCTATACGATATCAGCCCATCACCGAGACGCTGGAGACCAACTACATGCCCTACGTCATGACGGTCATCGTCTCCCGTGCCATTCCCGAGATCGACGGCTTCAAGCCCTCCCACCGAAAGCTCCTGTACACCATGTACAAGATGGGTCTCATGAACGGCCCACGCATGAAATCCGCCAACATCGCGGGTCGTACCATGGCCATCCATCCCCACGGAGACGCGGGCATCTACGAGACCATGGTGCGTCTCACCCGCGACTACGAGGCGCTCCTCCACCCCTTCGTGGACTCCAAGGGTGCCTTCGGTAAGCAGTACTCCTCCAACATGAAGGCCTCCGCTCCCCGTTACACCGAGGCACGTCTGGAGCCCTTCTGCGCCGAGATCTTCAAGGGCATCGACAAGGATGCCGTGGACATGGTGGAAAACTACGACGGCACCACCACCGAGCCCGTCCTGCTCCCCACCACCTTCCCTAACGTCTTGGTGACGCCCAACATGGGTATCGCCGTCGGTATGGCCTCCAACATCTGCCCCTTCAATCTGGCCGAGATCTGTGACGGTACCATTGCCATGCTCAAAAAGCCCACCATCACCACCGACCGCCTCATGGAGCTCATCAAGGGCCCCGACTTCCCCGGCGGCGGTTTGATGCTCTACGACGCCGCCCAGATGCGGCAGATCTTTGAGACGGGTGTAGGCCCGGTCCGCCTCCGCGCCCGCTACCGCTACGACAAGGATGCCAACTGCATCGACATCCTCCAGATCCCCTATTCCACCACCATTGAGCAGATCATCGACAAGATCGCGGATATGGTCAAATCCAATTCTCTCAAGGAGATCACGGATTTCCGCGACGAGATCGACATTTCCGGCTTTAAGCTGACGCTGGATCTTCGTAAGGGCGTTGACCCCGACAAGCTCATGGCCAAGCTTTTCAAGAGCACCCCCTTGGAGGACAGCTTCAAGTGTAACTTCAATATCCTCATTGATTCCGTTCCGAGACAGATGGGAATTGCCGAGATCCTGCGGGAGTGGATCGTCTTCCGTATGGGCTGTGTCCGCCGTGAGCTGACCTTCGATCTGAACAAGAAGAAAGACAAGCTCCACCTCCTGGAGGCCTTGGCAAAGGTACTTTTGGACATTGACCTGGCCATCAAGATCATTCGTAAGACCGAAAAGGAGGCCGACGTGATCCCCGCCCTGATGGCAGGTTTTGATATCGACGAGGTACAGGCCAACTACATCGCCGAAATCAAGCTCCGTGCCCTCAACCGTGAGTACATCCTCAACCGCATCGCGGAGATGGAGAATCTGCGCCGTGAGATCGCCGAGCTGGAGGCCATTTTGGCGGACGACCTCAAGATCCAGGCCTACATCGCCGCCCAGCTTACCGAGATCAAGAAAAAGTAC
>JAZOOM010000201.1:0-6735 GCA_045655025.1 Eubacteriales bacterium
TGGGGGCGTAGTGGGCGGGGAGCACCGTCAGCCCCGCGGCGGTCAGCTCGGCGGTGAGTGCCTCGGGGTTGGTCTTTTCGGTATTGACCCGCACCGTCATGGGGGGCTTGTTCCCGAAGGCGGTCAAGGCCGACGCGGCGCGGTCGTAGCCCAGTGCCTCCGCGAAGGTTTTACACAGCGACACAGGGACGCCACAGCACACCGCGAGAGCCTCCACGGTATCGCGGGACAGCTCGGGGAAGCGGGCGATCCAATCTGAGGGGGTCTTCAGCTTGCTCTCGCGAGGCGGACGGACACCCTCTGCCGAGGGAGGCAGGGAGGCCTCAAACCGCAGGTAGGAGCGGAGAACGGCATTCACAAAGCCCGATACCCTGCGGGGAACCAGAGAAACCGTTTCGTCCAGAGCGGCGTGATCGGGGATACGGTCGAGGTAGATGAGCTGGTACAGACCCATGTACAGGGCCATGCGGACGGTGGCGTCCAGCTCGTCGATGGGGCGGGAGGAGAATTTTCCCAGAAGGAATTCCAGGGTAGTCTTGCGCTCGGTGACACCGTACACCAGGGCGGTGTACAGATGGCGGTCGGGCTCGCTCATGGGGGTGCGCTTCAGGGTCGTATCCACGGCGATATTGCCGTATTTCCCCTTTTCCACCGACAGCAGGGTGGAGAGCGCCAAGGAGCGGGGGGTGACGGGGGTGGGCATAAGCACTCCTTACAGATCAAGTAATGATGTTTATACGGTCGTTATGGGTGGAATTTGGGGGAACTCTCCCAAGAAAGTTCCCCCGTATGCGGTTTATTCAACGGAAATCACGAAATCGTAGAGAGGCTGTCCGCCGTAGAGCAGGCTGCACTCGGCATCGGGCACGATGGCTTTCATCTTCTCGAACAGGATGCCTGCGTTCTCCTCGGTGACCTCATCTCCGTACAGGACGGTCACGAAGGAGGCGTCGGGGAAGTTGCGGAGCATTTCCAGCACGATGATCTCGTAGTCGGTACCGGTGTAGCCGATCTTGCGGTCGCACAGGCCCATGTATTCGCCTGCCTTGATGGACAGACCGTCGATGGCGGCATCCTTGACGGCGCGGGTGACCGACAGAGTGTGGACACAGCCGAAGGTCTCGGTCATGGCGGCGGCGTTGTCGTCGGCGGAGGAGGTCTCGTCGAAGGCCAGCATGGCGGACATGCCCTCGGGCACGCTGCGGGTCTCCAGCACGATGACGCGCTTCTGCTGGGTAATGCCCTCGGCGGCCTCGGCCTCAATGATGGCGGCGGCCTGCTTGGCTACCATGATGATGTTCTTGTTGTTGGGCAGGACGAAGACCTCACGGCCGCGGGTGCGGCGGATGGCGTCCAGCAGATTGTCGGTGGAGGGGTTCATGGTCTGACCGCCCGTGACGATCTCATGGACACCCAGCTCGCGGAAGATGCTCGCGGTACCGTCACCCAGACACACGGCCACGAAGCCGTAGTCCTTGTCGGGGGTGTAGTCGATGGGTGCGTCCACCTCTCCCTTGTCGGCCTTTTCGCCGGCGGCGGTGAGGGCGGAGTGCTGCTTCTTCATGTTCTCGATCTTGACCATCTCCAAATCACCGTACTTGACGGCCTCGGAGAGGACCATACCGGGATCGTTGGTGTGGATGTGGAGCTTGATGATCTCCTCGTCGTCCACGAACACCATGCTGTCGCCCAGAGGAGTGATGAACTCCTTGAAGGCCTCGGCGGTGCCCTCGCCGCGGTAGCGGTCGGACTTGCCCACGATGCACTCGGTGCAGTAGGCGAAGGTGATGGACTCGGTGTCGAAGTCCCCGAAGTTCGCGCCCTCATTGGCTTCTTCATCGGAGCCCTCCACGGCGGCTACGTCGTGACCCTTCAGGGAGGCCAGCATGCCCTTGAGCATGGTGACGAAGCCTTGACCGCCGGCATCCACTACGTTGGCCTGCTTCAGGACGGGGAGCATCTCGGGAGTCTGCTCCAGTACCTCCTCGGCACCCTCCAGCAGACGCTCAAAGAAGGCCTCGGGATCGCCCTTGTACTTCTCGCTCTCGGCCTCGGCGATCTCGGCGGTGCCCCGCATGACGGTCAGAATGGTGCCCTCGGCGGGCTTGCTGACAGCGCGGTAAGCCTCGTTGGTGCCGCTGCGGATAGCCTTGGCGATGTCCTCGGAGTCGGCGGTCTCCAGACCCTCGAAGGACTTGGACATACCGCGGAAGAACAGGGACAGAATGGCGCCGGAGTTACCTCTTGCGGCGCGGAGGAGGCGGCCTGCCACACGGGAGGCGGCCTCGGCCAGGGTGCCGGGCTCTACCTGGATCTCGCGGGCGGGCTTCATGGTCAGGGACATATTGATGCCCGTGTCACCGTCGGGAACGGGGAACACGTTCAGATTATTAATCTCGGTCTTTTCGGTGTCCAGAGAGTTGGCGGCGGAGGCCATCATTTTCTGGAACTGCTCGCCATCAATGACTTTTTTCTTAGACATATTTGTATACCAAGCCTTTCATCAATTTTCGGTATAAACGTTTGCTTTGTTGCGCGGGGTGCTCGGAATCCGATCCGCGGACTTGTCGGTTATGCTATGAGCATGGAGCGAACCGTCTGTCCCCGGAGAGGCTCCTTTGATGTGATCCGGGGTAGACATACAGGTTCATTATAACGCAAAAAGCTATATTTGTCAAGAGTTTCTCCCGCTTTTTGCCCGAACCGCAGGAAAAATTGTAACATTATACCGCATTTCTCAAGCAGGGACAGCGGTTTTCGGTAAAAAGTAAATAATTATGAATTCGGATTGAACGCCTTCGGGGCGTATATGGGTGAAAAGTCGTTTTTGGTCGTACATTTTTTTGAAAAAGGGGTTGCTTTTTTGCAGAGTTTATGATATAATACCAAGGTATTCATACAACACCTACCCGTGGCACAGCTGGATAGCGCGTCAGACTCCGACTCTGAAGGTCGAAGGTTCGAATCCTTTCGGGTAGGGCAACAGAAAAGCCCCCCTCGTCCGGGCTTTTCTGTTGGCCTATTTGTGAGGGCGAGAGGGTTCGTGGGAGTGCCAAGAAACAAAAGGGATTACTGCTGTGATGGAGGCACTTCCTGCCCACGCGAAGCGTGGGCGCGGTTCGTGATCCTTTCGGGTAGGCCACACCTCACTAATTTGAACCTTCTTTGCGGGGGCAGATTAGTGGGTTTTTTCATTTTCTCAAAACAGATTGAACAAAATTCGTCCATTTCTATTGACAATTTCCGTAATTCTGCTATAATGAAGGTGTCTACCGCTGATCGGTGGTAGGCACCTTTGAATTCAATTAAGGAGACTGTGCACATGAAAAAACTATTCGCATTTGCCCTTTGCTTGACTGCTCTGTTGATTCTTTGTACCGTAACCGCATCCGCCGTCACCAACACGGGTGAATTCTACATCGAGGAAGCCAAAAAGCTGGACGAGATCCTGGCCGGAGAGGCCGGCGAGCGGGACGTGGCCTGGGAGGTCCCTTTCCTGCACATCGCCCCCAAGCTGGACGGCAGCATTGACAAGAACGAGTACCTGCCCTTTGAGCTGTACGAGGATTATCTGACCTGGCTCGCCAACTCCAAGGATCCTACCTCTACCGAGGCTCCCAACACCGAGGAGGATTTCATGACCTTCTACGAGGGCTCTCAGGGCGATTTCGTCAAGCCTTACTGGGGCTGGGACGGCACCTACCTCTATCTGGCCTTTGAGGTCAACCTCATCAACGGCTTTACCTGCACCCCCGAGACCATGGGCGGCGATATGTTTCTGTGGGCTTACAACTGCCTGCAGGTAGGCGTTGCCCCTGCCGACGCCACGGGCACCAACGATTACATCGAGCTGGGCTACGGCGTCCACAGCGAGACCAACGAATCCATGACCTTCAACTGGTACGGCACTTACCTGCCCAAGCCCGGCGAGGATTTCGTGGGCTACTACGATCAGGAGAATCAGGTACTGCGCTACGAGATGCGGCTCCACCTCCAGACGGTTCTGGGTCTGACCGACCGCACCGTGGAGAACGGCGACGAAATGAACTACGCGTGGGTGCTGTCCACCAACGGTGAGACTACGGGTCCCAACGATATCTGGCACCTCATGTTTGCCCGCGGAATCAGTGGCCCCTACTCCAAGGACGTTTCCAAGTTTGCCAAGATCACCTTTACGGGCAAGCCCGACGGGCTGGACATTCCCGTAGCTGATATCCCCGGCATGAGCGAGGAAGACAAGGAATTCAAGCTCATGGAGATCATCGACATGGCCGACGAAGCCGTTGTCAAGACCTTTGAGGGCGAGAACGCCGCCGTGGACTATGTGACCGAGGACGGCGTGTCTTTCATGCGCATCACCTCCCTGACCCCCGACGGCTACGCCTACGCCTACAGCTCCAAGTATCCCCGCAACATCGTGGGCGGACAGGGCGACTACGTGGTCATCCGTTACCGCACCTCCTCCGCCAAGGGAGAGGATCTGGGTCTGACTTTCCGCTCCATGTATGCTCCCGAGTACGATTTCGATATGTGCTACTACGATTCCGTGGGCACCGACGGCGAGTGGCACACCACCATCTTCTACATGTCGGGCGAGGCCGGCTGGCAGCACTTCATCCTGAATCTTTGTCTGATCCCCTTCTACGATGCGGAGGACTTCGCTCAGGAGACCTTCGACGTGGCATGGATCAAGTTCTACCAGAACGATCCCACCGAGCTCTACGAGGCCGACTTCTTTGATCCCGACTCCGTCGTGGAGGACGAAACCACCGCCGAGGAGACCGGGACCCCCACCGAGGCACCCGACAACGGTACCGAGGCTCCCACCGACGCGCCTGTTGTGGATACCGAGGCTCCCACCGTGGCACCCGTCGAGAAGAAGGGCTGCGGCTCCGTGATGGGCTTTGGCGCGGCCCTTGTGCTGATGGCTGTGGCGGCGGCTACGGTCGTTCGGAAGAAGGACGAGTAAGTACGGACAGACCATAACCACATTACGAGAACCGAAAGGGCACCGCAGAAGCGGTGCCCTTGTTCCATGTATTATTCCCCCAGCATGATGCGGATGATCTCCCGATCCGTCTCGCTCATGCCGTCTCTGGCCAGCCGTCCGATATTTCGGATGGTGTTCTCCACCCCCTTGGTGACGATGCCGTCACCGCCGTAGAACTGGCGGCCCGAGCGCATCATGTCGTAGCCCATGATGCCCGCTTCCACCGCCATGGCGATCTTGGCGGCGCAGGAGGCCTTGGCTCCGTCGCAGATGGTGCCCGACAGGATGGCCACGGCGTTGACGAGGGTATGGGCGATCTCACGGTAACGCCCGCCTGCCAGATAGCAGATACCGCATCCGCACCCGCAACCCGCGCTGATGGCGCCGCAGTAGGCCGACAGGCAACCGATGCCCGTCTTCTGGTGGACGGTGATGAGATTGGACACAAGCAGGGCGCGGAGAAGGGTTTCCTCGTCGGCGTGCCAGGCGCGGGCGTAGACCACCACGGGGACGGAGGCGGTCATGCCTTGGTTGCCGCTACCCGAGATGATGCACACGGGGAGCTCACAGCCGTTCATGCGGGCATCGGATCCCGCGGCGGCGTAGGCGCGGGCCTTGGTGCGGATGTCGCAGTAGCCGCCGTTGTAGAGAAGGCGGCCGATGGAAGCGCCGTACTCGCTCCGCAGACCCTCCTCGGCGATGGCCATGTTCATGGCGATCTGACGCTCCAGAAGGGGCTTGACCTCATCCAGATCCACCTCCTCGGCGTAGGTGATGATGTCCTGCACGTTGAGAAGGGAGCGGTCGGCGGGCTCGGTATGTACGAGGGACTCGCCGTAGAGGTAGCGGTCGGTGAGGTTATCGCCATTGCGGGTGACGGATACCACGTTGGTGTGGCGATCCATGAGGTGGACGGTGACGGTCACGGCTTGTCCCTCCACGGTGGCATCCCCCGTCATGACCAGCTCAAAGGGGTGCTTGGTCTCCAGCTCCGAGACGGCGGGGGTGGTGGCGGCCAGAAACGCCTTGATGCGGTCGGCATCGGCGGGCTTCAGGGCGCACAGAACCTCCAGCTTACGGTCGGGACAGCCTGCTACGATGCCCGCGGCTACGGCGGCCTCGATGCCGTGCATGCCGTCGGTGGCGGGGACGATGACGGATTTGACGTTCTTGATGATGTTACCGCTGAGCTGTACCTTCAGCGCCGTGGGATCAGCCCCCAGCGCGTGGCGGAGGATGGAGGCGGCGTAGGCGATGGCGATGGGCTCGGTACAGCCCATGGCGGGGACAAGCTCCTCGCGGAGGATGGCGGTGTAGGTTTGGGTGATGTGGGTGGGGAGAGACATAGGAACTCCTTCGGAGGTGATGTGCCCACTATGTGGGCGTGATGTTTCCGCTTCGCGGAAGTGATGGTATAGGCGGCGCGGAGCGACGGAGGGGAAAAAGAAACGCGAGGGCGATACGGGGGTATCGCTCTCGCGTGAGAGGATGTTATTTGGCTTCGTCCCAGGTTTTGCCGATGGCGGCTTCGACCGAGAGGGGGAGGGAGAGGGTGGCGACGCCCTCCATTTCGCGGCGGAGGATCTCGGCGACGCGGGGGGCGTCGGCGGTGGGTGCTTCAACGATGAGCTCGTCGTGCACCTGCATGACCAGGCGCGCCTCGGGGACCTCACGGGCGAGGGCGCGGTCAACGGCGATCATCGCGAGCTTCATGACGTCGGCGGATGCACCCTGGATGGGGGCGT
>JAZOOM010000202.1:0-7656 GCA_045655025.1 Eubacteriales bacterium
ATGGGCTCGCACTTAACACCGTCGATCTCCTTATACAGCACGCGGGGATTGGAGCAGGTCAGCTCGAAGCCCTCACGGCGCATGGTCTCGATGAGGATGGACAGGTGCATCTCGCCGCGGCCCGCCACGCGGAACTCGACGGTGGTCTCGCCGTCGCTGCCGCGGAGGGGGACGACCTTGAGCAGCTCGCGGTAGAGTCTGGCGCGGATCTGACGGGAGGTGACGAACTTACCCTCCTTACCGGCCAAGGGGGAGTCGTTGACGGCGAAGGTCATCTCCAGAGTAGGCTCGGAGACCTTGACGAACTCCAGAGGCTCGGGGCACTCTACGGCGGTAACGGTATCACCGATGGTGATCTCACCCGCGCCCGAGAAGCAGACGATATCGCCCATAGTGGCGGTCTCGACGGGCTTACGCACCAGACCGTCGATCTGCATGACGGTGACGATCTTGGTCTTGCGGGGGGTTGCGCCCGAGTGGTAGTTGCAGATCATAGCCTCCTGACCCACCTTGATGGAGCCGCGCTCGATGCGGCCGATACCGATACGGCCCACGTAGTCGCTGTAGTCGATGGAGGAGACCAGCAGCTGCAGAGGACCCTCCTCGTCGCCCTCGGGGGCGGGGATGTAGTCCACGATGGTCTCAAAGAGGGGGGTCAGATCATCCCCCAGATTGTCGGGGTCGAAGGAGGCCTTACCGTCACGGCCCGAGCAGTAGAGCATGGGGGAGTCCAGCTGCTCGTCGGATGCGTCCAGATCGATCAGCAGCTCCAGGATCTCGTCCTCTACCTCACCGAGGCGGGCGTCGGGCTTGTCGATCTTGTTGATGCAGACGATGACGCGGTGGTTCAGAGCCAGAGCCTTCTGCAGCACGAAGCGGGTCTGGGGCATGGGACCCTCAGCGGCGTCCACCAGAAGGATAACGCCGTTGACCATCTTCAGGACGCGCTCCACCTCACCGCCGAAGTCGGCGTGGCCGGGGGTGTCGATGATGTTGATCTTCTTGTCCTTGTAGTGGACGGCGGTGTTCTTGGCCAGAATGGTGATGCCGCGCTCCTTCTCCAGATCCCCCGAGTCCATGACGCGGATGGTGGTGTCCTGGTTGTCGCGGTAGGTGCCGCCCTGCTTCAGCAGACCGTCCACGAGGGTGGTCTTACCGTGGTCAACGTGGGCGATGATGGCTACGTTGCGGAGGTCGTTACGAACCATTGTTTTATCCTTCTTTCTTGGGGCTCTGCCCCAAACCCCGGTCGACAATCCTCAAAAACTTTCAAAAAAGTTTTGATTCGGCTTGGGAAAGCAGCACCCTATATTTCATTTTACCATCCTACATTATATCACAAAAAAGGCCGTTTTGAAAAGATGGAAAAAAACGATATTCAACAAATGTTGGGATTTATTTTTGTGGATGTTGACATATAGAGCGGATTTCGGGAGTTTTTTCGCTTTTTCCCTTGCCAAACATAGGGAAATGTGATACAATGATACGAGAGAGTCGAAAAGATCGGAGGCACGCATATGGCCCAATTCAAGCCCCAAACCCGGGGCGACAGCTCCCCCCAGGGAAAGCCCCACGTATATTTCTGTGCCCATCCCCGGGACTTCGGTCTTCTGAACGGCATAGCCGAGGAGATCCTCTCCCGCCAGAACTGCGCCGTGTGGTACGACACCGAGCCCGAGGCTCCCTATGACGAGGAGCTGTTCTTTACCGACCTCGGTCAGATGAACCTCTTCGTCATGCCTGTCACCACCCGCCTGCTCACCACCCCCAACCGCGCCCGGGACGTGGAGTTTCCCTACGCCATGGAGCATCATATCCCCGTCCTGCCCCTCATGCAGGAGCGAGGACTGGAGGAGCTCTTCAACCGTGTCTGCGGGGATCTGCAGTTCCTGACCAAGCTGGACCCCGACCCCACCGCCATTCCCTACGAGGAAAAGCTGACCCGCTACCTACAAAGCGTTCTCATCGGTGACGAGCTGACCGCCCGTGTCCGCGCCGCCTTTGACGCCCACATATTCCTCAGCTACCGCAAAAAGGATCGGGCCCTGGCCCAGGAGCTCATGCGGCTCATCCACCGCAACGACTTCTGTCGGGACATGGCCATCTGGTACGACGAATTCCTTACCCCCGGAGAGAACTTCAACGAGGCTATTGAGCGGGCGCTGAAGGAATGCGACCTGTTCGCGCTGGCGGTGACGCCGAACCTTGTCAACGAGAAGAATTACGTCATGACCACCGAGTATCCCATGGCAAGAGAGGCGGACAAGACCATTCTTCCCGCCGAGGTAGCCCCTACAGACCGAGACGAGCTGGTACGGCTGTTCGCGGAAATCCCCGATGGCGTAGATGCCCGTAACCCCGAGGCTTTGGCCGCATCTCTGGCTCAAACGCTGGAGGGTACCGCCAAGCGGGAAAACGACAACGACCCCGCCCACAATTTTCTCATCGGTCTGGCCTACCTGAACGGCATCGACGTGGAGGTAGACCGCGAGCGCGCCGTTATGCTCATCACGGAGGCCGCCAAGGCAGGTATCCCCCAGGCCATAAAAAAACTGGTCTCCATGTACCGGGAGGGTGAAGGCGTGGAGCGCAATTATGAGACGGCCATCGAGTGGCAGCGGAAGCTAGTCGAGTGGTGGCGGAAGATATACGAACAGGAGCCTTCCGAATCAGCTGGATTGGATCTGTTCAACGCATTGTGGAATCTGGGCGACTATATGTACGAGCTACGCCGCATGAATGATGCAGGAGCGATATACCAAGATATGAACCAATTAGCGGAGGAAATGAACACAACATACGCTTCAGCAGAAATCTGGCGAAATCTGTCAATCAGTTGGAACAAACTCGGTAATATCCGTAAAGCGCAGGGCGATCTTGAAGGGTCGGAATACTTCTTTGCGCAGGCGTTGAACATAGCCGGGGCTCTCGCACAGGGGCTGGACACACCGGAAACCAAGCGCGATCTTGCGGTCAGCGTGGAGGCTATCGGTAATATCCGCCGAGCGCAAGGCGATCTCGTAGGCGCGAGCGCCTTCTATATCTGGTCATTGAAAATCCGTGAGGCTCTCGCACAGGAAACCGGCACCGTGAAGGACAACCTCGATCTTTCGATCAGTTTGGATGGACTCGGTGATATCTGTAAAGATTATGAAGATCTAGACAGCGCGAAGGACTACTATAATCAGTCGTTGGACATCCGCGAGGCTCTCGCACGGGAAACCGACACCGTAGAGGTATATCGAAATCTTTCAATCAGCTTCTTTAAACTCGGTGATATCCGTAAGGCGCAGGATGACCTCGATGGTGCGGAGAACTACTATACCCAGTCATTGAACATCCGTGAGACTATCGCACAGGAGACCGACACCATAGAGGCACATCGAGATCTTTCAATCAGCTTAGGTAAACTCGGTGATATCCGTCAAGCGCAAGGTGACCTCGACGGCGCAGAGAACTTCCTGGCTCGGTCGTTGGGCATTGCTAAAGATCTCACACGTAAGACCAAAACCATGGAAAGCTGTGACGATTTGGCTAGTTTCTACTTTAAGCTGGCAACCCTTCGTAAGCCTTATGATCGTAAACTCCTAAAAAAAGCTCTCGCCATTTATCAAGTGCTTATCAAGCAATGCCCTCACATAATACGGTATCGTCAAAGTCGAGATGAAACTGTGGATGCTCTAAATTCCCTATAATTTTTTGAAAAAGAAAGAAACGATTCCATGAAGCTCACAACCATAGAAGACCTTCGTGACCGATTCATCGCGCTCTGCATTGGGAATTCTTGGAATAAGCTCTCACCATTCGTAAAGCCCTGGCCAAGCAATGCCCGACCGTAGCCTGCTACCAAAATTTCCGCGACATCACGCAAATTTTCTTGATCACCATTTAATAAAACACATAATTTCCCGTTTCCTTGAAAAATCCCCTTGCGAAATCAAGCAAAATGTGATTCAATGTGAAAAATCATTTTCCCATCCCCAAAAAGAAAACCAATCTAAGGACGTAAACCATGAATAAAGTAAAACTCGTCATCTTCGACCTCGACGGCACCGCCGCCGACACCATGGACGGCATCGTCGAGGGTCTCAATCGCACCATGACCGAGTGCGGTTACCCCCTCCACACCCGCGAGAGCGTTTTGAAGTTCGTCAACTACCACACCCGCCGCTACATCGAGGAGGCGCTCCCCGAGTCCGCCCGCACCGACGCCGAGATCGACCGCGTGCTGGGTATCTACACCCGCCATTACGAGGACACCTACACCCTCACCGTTCCCTTCCCCGGCATCCCCGAGCTGTTCGACAGGCTGAATCAGCGGTGTCTGGTGGCCATGAACTCCAACAAGCAGGATTCCTTCGTCAAGGCGCTGGCGGATCAGCTCTTCCCCGCTGCCGACGGCATTCCCTGCGGCAAAGGCTCCTCCCTCGCCGCCGAGGGCTCCCGCCCCGACCGCCCCTCCAAGCCCGACCCCGCCATGGCCTACGCCATCATGGAGATCGCCTCGGAGAAGCTGGGCGTGACCCTCACCCCCGAGGAGTGCGTGTACGTAGGCGACAGCGACGTGGACTACCACACCGCGGTCAACGCGGGGATGATCCCCGTCAGCGTGTCGTGGGGATACCGCTCCCACGAGTTTTTGAAGTCTCTGGGTGACCAGCCTGTGGCGGCCACCATGGAGGAATTGTGGCAGATCCTGCTGGATCTGGGCATTTGAGCAGATCCGAAATAAAACACAAGATACAAAACAGAGAGGTACACCATGAAAACCACCTTTACGAAGATCCTTTCCCTCCTGCTGGCCATTCTCATGCTGGCCGCTACCGTAGCCTGTACGGGGAATGGTATCCCCGCCGATACCACCGACGACCTCACCGAGGGCACCACCGCTCCCGAGGGCACCGACTCCGAGACCGTAACCGAGGCCGAGACCCTGCCTCCCCCCGAGGATTTTGAGGTCACCGAGCAGGACGGCACCGCCTCCGTCCTGTCCCCCATGGGCCTTCCCTACACCGTCTCGGGCTACACCGCCATGGACAAGGGCACCGTCACCTATACGGACGAGCTGACCTACACCTTCGACGAGGCCCTGTTCGACGAAAAGTTCACCCGCTTCACCATGACCTATACCTCCTCCGCCCCCATCAAGGTGTGGCTCTCCTTCACCGAGCGCGGTAAGGCCGTGGAGGAATACTACTTCCTGGAGGCGGGAAAGACCGAGTTTTCGGGTTTGAACCCCTTCTTCCTCAAGGGCAACACCGCCCGTAAGATCACGAAGCTCCGCGTGGAAATCCTGGAGGGGAATACCGCCACCTTCTCCCTGGTGGGTCTTTCCACCGAGAATATGGAAAAGCCCTCGAATACCGTCTACATTGAGAACGCCCGCTTCAAGCTGGGCATCGATGTGGGCTGGGGCGGCGCCGTCAGCTATCTGGAGGATAAGGCCTGCGCCATTCCCGATCTGGTCAACCTGGTCAACAAGCACGACACGGGCCGCCTCATCCAGCAGTCCTTCTACGGGGTGCAGGAGAACGACGAGTACAAGCCCGGCATCTCCTTTGAGACCAAGTGGCGCTACAACCCCGTGCAGGGCGGCGACCAGTACAACAACCCCAGCCGCCTGATTGACCTGGTGGTCTCCGAGAATTCCATCTATATCAAGTCTCAGGCTCAGGATTGGGCTCTGGACAATCAGCTCACCCCCTCCTACTACGAGAACACCTACACCCTGCAGGCCGACTGCGTGAAGGTGGACAACCGCTTCACCGACTTTTCGGGCTGGGAGCATCCCTTCGCGGGGCAGGAGCTGCCCGCCTTCTACACCGTCTCCTACCTGGACACCTTCGTGTGGTACAACGGCGAGGACTCCTGGACGGGAGACACCCTCTCCTACAAGAGTAACCTGCCCTTCTGGGGCGACCACGCGGGGGAGTGTACCTTTGCTCTCCGTGAGAAGAACACCGAGACGTGGTGCGCGTGGATCAATGGCGCGGACGACTACGGTCTGGGCGTGTACGCACCCAACATCGACCAGCTCAAGGCGGGACGGTATCTTTTCGACGGCTCCAAGAGCGACATGGCCGAATCCACGGGCTACGTGGCTCCCGTCAACGTCCTGAAGATGGTCTCCTTCAAGCCCATTGAGTACAGCTACCTGCTGGCCGCGGGCTCCACCGCCGAGATCCGCAAGATCTTTACCGAAAAGAAGGACTTCACCGACAACAAGTCCCTCCGCGAGAACTACCAGTCCACCCGCCTGCCCTCGGTGGCCGGGGACATCACCAAGCTGGACTTCACGGGCGGCAAGAACCTCGCCCTCATCACCAACCCCGTGGACACCGCCGTGACCTTCGACGAGGCCATGGGCGCCGTGAAGCTCACCGCGGGCTCTGTGGGTGACGTCAATATCACCGTCCCCTACGGCTCCTCTCCCACGCCTCTGGCGGCCGAGTCCTACAAGACCCTCAAGATCGAGTACATGATCCCCGCGGATAATGCCCTCTCCGGCTACCAGAGCGACATTTTCATCTGCGCGGGAGACATCAGCGGCCCCGACGGCAACGCCCGCATCCGCGTGAATCTCGTCAAGGACGGCGAGTACCACGTGCTGGAGGTCAAGCTGGCCGGGAACGTCTACTGGAAGGGCGATATCCACATGATCCGCATTGATTACTTCGACAACTCCTCCGCGGGAGACGTGATGTATATCAAGAATATCAGCTTGGAGTAATACCCGCAATTCCCACACCGCAACGGTCACCACCCCGACCGTTGCGGTTTTTTGGAATTTTTTTTGTGGGCACGGCGGGACATTTTGGGAGAAATCCGATCTATATAAGTGAAGGCCTTCAGACCACAGAAAGGAGACAGCTACAGTCATGGATGAGCAACAAACAGACCTCCGCATCATAGACCTCTACTTTGCCCGGGACGAGCAGGCCATCGCCGAGACCGACCGCCATTACGGAGGATTCTGTATGCGGATCTCTCTGGGCATTCTGGACGACCGACGGGACGCGGAGGAGTGTGTCAACGACACCTGGCTCAAGGCGTGGAACAGCATTCCGCCCACACGCCCCCGTTCCCTGCGGGCGTTTCTGGCCAAGATCGTGCGCAACCTCTCGCTGCAGCGGTTGGAGTACAACAAGGCCGCCAAGCGGAATCGGGATTTTGAGATTGCGCTGGAGGAGCTGGGGGACTGCATTCCCATGCGGGACGAGGAGGCGAGTCAGCTTCCCGACCTCTTGAACCAATTTTTGAGCCGTCTGGAACAACCCGAACGGCAGCTCTTCTGCGGCCGATACTGGCATGGGCAGAGCGTTAAGGAGCTGGCACGCGCCCATGGGCTGACCCCCAAGGCGGTGACCATGCGCCTGTCCCGCACCCGAGACAAGCTCCGATTATTCTTAACAGAAAGGGGTTATCACCTATGAAACCTGAACTGATCGCACAGAAAATGACCGAGATCGACGATCGCTACGTTCTGGAGAGCGATCCCGATACGGTGGCCGCCACCGTCCACCGCCGATCCCGCTCCGCCGCCGTTGCGGACTTCTACAGCCACGGCTGGGGCGTGGCCATCATCTCGGGGTTTGTCGCCCTGTCCGTCCTGGGCGGCATCGTGGCCGCGGGACAGATGAACCCCGGGACCACCCC
>JAZOOM010000203.1:0-2042 GCA_045655025.1 Eubacteriales bacterium
ACAATGCCCCTACCCATAAGAAAACAGAATGTTTGAGGTTTAGGAGCGACGAGGGCGTCGCTCCCTACGGGGGTATTGGCAACCCTAACTCACCGACAAACCCAAATTTGAAATCCATCTTTTAATGAAAAAACAAACCTCGCCGTTACATAAAAACCATCCGCCCGCCGCACACTATGAATGGATGAAAAGGCTCGGCGGCGGCGGTGTACCGTTGCAAGGCTTGGCCTGTCTTCCGTATGTGAATCACGGGGACGGCCAAAGGCCGCCTTCGGAAAGGATAGGTTTCTCACATGATGATCATGGATCGTATTGCGCTGATCGTTTCCATCATCGGCGCGCTGAACTGGGGCAGCATCGGCCTGTTCCAATTCGACCTTGTCTCCTGGATCTGCGGCGGTGCCTCCACCGTGGCCGCACGCATCATCTACACCGTGGTCGCCCTGGCGGGTGTCTGGTGTATCTCCCTGCTTTTCCGCTCTCGGGAATACGACGCCCTGAGCGAGTAAGCCGCCCCAATCTACAAAACGGGTGACCCGTCCCTGAGGCGAGTCACCCGTTTTCTTATTTCTTTTTAATCTCTCGCCAGTAAGCAGCGGCGGCCTGCTCGGTCTTGTTCGGACCCGGCGTATAGTAGCGGCGATTCTTGATGTCGTCAGGCAGATACTGCTGCTCCACGTAATGGTTGGGATAATCGTGGGGGTAAATGTACCCCTTGAACAGCGGACTCTGCAAGTGCACGGGAGGGCAAACACCCCGCCCCGCCTCCACGTCCTCGGTGGCGGCATGCAGCGCGTTGTAGGCGGAATTGGACTTGGGCGAGGTCGCCAGAAGCATAGCGGCGTGAATGAGCGGAATCTTTGCCTCGGGCATGCCCAGCTCTCTGGCCGACTCACAGCAGGCGCGCACAATGGCGGCAGCCTGGGGGTAAGCCAGCCCGATATCCTCGCTGGCAATGACCTGCAATCGGCGGATCAGGGGGAACATCTCCCCCAAGGACAGCATCTTCGCCACGTAAAAGGCGGTAGCGTCGGGGTCAGAGCCGCGAATGGACTTTTGCAGGCAGCCCAGCAGATCGTAGTGGGTATCCTCATTGAAGTTTCCGATTCCCGCATCAAACCCCGCCAGATGCTCGGCGGTGATCTCCGCGCCCTCCTCAAAGCCTGCGGTAAAGTAGGCGTTTTCCAGCAGCCCCACAGCGCGGCGCACGTCTCCTCCCGCTCCCTCGGCCAGAGCCAGACCCACGGCATCGGACAGAACAGTGGAGGTGCCCCCCCGCTCGTTCAGATGCGCCAACGCCCGACGGAGCATTTTCAGACACTCCGAGGCGGGAACGGGCTTGAACTCAAAGAGGGAGGAACGGGAAATAATGGCGTTGTAGACGTAGAAATGGGGGTTTTCGGTAGTGGAGGCAATGAGGGTGATGCGGCCGTCCTCCATGTACTCCAGCAGGGATTGCTGCTGCTTGCGGTTGAAGTACTGGATCTCGTCCAGATACAAAAGAATGCCGTTCGCTCCGAACATACCCTCGGTCTGAGCCAAAATGTCCTTGACGTCCTGGAGAGAGGCAGTGGTGGCGTTGAGCTTATGGAATTCCATCCCCGAACTAGCGGCGATCACGGATGCGGCGGTGGTCTTTCCCGTCCCGGGGGGGCCGAAGAAGATCATATTGGTCATGCGGCCCGCCTCCACCATACGGCGGAGCACGCCGTTTTTGCCGAACAGATGAGCCTGTCCCACGATCTCGTCCATGGTCTTGGGACGAAGGGCATCGGCCAAGGGTGCGTTGTGTATCATAGGGCTTCCTTTCCCGCGCGCGGCGCGGTTATTCTTCCCTTATTATACAGGATAGCGGGGGATTTGTCAAGCGGGTTTGGTATCTTCAAATTTGGGTTTATCGGCCAGGGCCCTGCATGCCGAGCAAGCTCGGCGGGACCCGCTTAAGGGACTTTTGAAAAACTCCTCGCTTACGCTCGGGGCGAATTTGCCTTCGGCAAATATCGCGAGTCCCTTAAGAATCCCCAAAACTTTCAAAAAAGTGT
>JAZOOM010000204.1:0-2875 GCA_045655025.1 Eubacteriales bacterium
AAAATATTTGGAATACGTGAAAAAAACGATAGAGAAAATCTGTCATAATAGATGCAGAGAAAAAGTATCCCGGAAAGGAAAACGGAACGACATGAACGATCAAGAGATCATTGCCCTGTATTTTGCCCGTGACGAGCAAGCCATCCGTGAAACCGACGTGCGGTATGGCAAGACCTGTATGCAGGTGTCCATGAACATCCTCCGCAGCCGCCCCGACGCCGAGGAGTGCGTCAACGACACCTACCTGAAAACGTGGGACTCCATTCCCCCCGCAAGACCCGCCTCCCTCTGCGCCTTTGTGTGCCGCATTGTCCGCAATCTGTCCTTGAACCGCTTGAAGGAGCTGACTGCCGCCAAGCGCAGTCGGGACCTGACGGTTTCCTTTGAAGAGCTGGAGGACTGCATCCCCATGCCCGACGGGGAAAGTCCCGTGCTGGCGGAGGAGCTGGCCGCTTTTCTGAAAACGGAGGGGGAGACCGACCGCGTGCTGTTCGTGGGGCGGTACTGGTTTGCCTGTAGCGTGGAGGAGCTGGCCCGCCGTACGGGGCTGACCAAGCGGGCGGTGCATATGCGCATCTTCCGCACCCGTGAGCGGCTTCGCGCCTATCTCGTCGAAAGGGGGTACTCGGTGTGAAGGGACAGCTTGCCTTTGAAGCGTTGGGCTCTCTGCCTGACGATCTGGTCACCGAGGCCGCTGAGTATTTGGGCTTTATGCCCGTTGCGGGCGGTCACACCTCTGACGTGGATTCCCCCAAGCGGGCACCGTCCGTTCTCTCCCGCTTCCTTGAAAGCGGATGGGGTGTGGCCTTGATCTGCGCCGTGGTGTCGCTGAGCGTGCTGAGCGGCATTATATGGGCGGGGCAAAGACCGCCCTCGGGCGGGCCCGGTGGCACAAATGCCGAGAGTACCGAGGGCGAGACCTTGGATTATATGGGTGAGGAACAGACCGACGTATGGGTAAAAAGCGGCGGCGAGACCGTCTACCCGCAAGAGTTTTTCCTGTGGTCGGGGCCCGCCGACGGCGTGGGCTTTTACGGGACGGTGCAGGAAGGGCAAGAACCCGTTTTGCCCGTCGCCTACTATTACCGCAGTCCCTATGATGACACAAACGAGATATTCTTCCCCGATACCCATGCATTGAAGCAGGTCACCCTGTACGACCAAAGCATGACGGACATCACCGACGAAAAGCAGTGCCTGCTTCTTTTGTCCGAGCGTGATTTCAGTTCCTTTGCCTCCGTATTGATGCCGGGCAAATACTACCTTTCCTTGTACGTCGAAAAGCAAACCGACGGCGGGGAGACCGTCGGATGCGATTACGCCTTTGAGCTTCGGGTACAGAACACGGCTGAAGATATTCAACCGGGTGAGGAGGCAAATTCCTATCAGAAGGCCTGGGTAGCCCTGCGGGATCAGCTGCTGAGTGAAGGAGAGCCATACAAGCAGGTTTCCTCCTACAGCGAGCTTTCGTTGCCCGTTTACGAGTCCGGTATCATGGAAGGGCACGAGAACGGAACGGAAAAATACAGGGTGCTGATGGGTGTGGATATGCTCGGCAATATCGTCATGGCTTATGATTATTACAGGGCGCTGGTGGTGCTGAGACTCCAAACCGACGGCAGTATGCGGATCAGCGTGGAATCCGAGGGCAATTACCATTGCGTGGAAACCGTCACGCCCCCCGTCCGTATCGGCTCTGACTTCCGCTTCACGGGCAAAAACGAGTGGTATTCCTCCATTTCCTATCGCGATGCCCCCCTGTACTACCTGCTGAATGGCATGGCCTATCTGGACGAGTCCATGGGAAAACTGGACGGGGAATTCAGCTTTGAAGCCCTCGGGTATGTCTACGCCAAGAAGAACGGCTAAATCTATTGAAAAAAGGAAAGAAAATTATGAAAAAACGTATTATTGCCCTGCTGCTGCTCCTGTCCGCCCTGTGCGCGGTCACATCCTGTGCCGATAATTCCTCCGCCGAGCCGCCTGCCGGGTATAACCCCGCCGAGAGCGATCCTGCCGCGACGACGCCCGCCGAGTCAAATCCTGCCGTGTCTGATCCCGACGACACCGCCGACGAGACCGACGCCCCCGCCGAAAACCCCCGCTATATCCAATTCCCCTTGGTGAGTTCCGATGATACCACCAGCTACGTCTCCCTTCCTGACCCTGCCGTCCATGGCCCTCAACTGCTGGAGTTCTTCATCGTCCCCGCCTACAACGTGGACGGTGAGCTTGTGTCCGCGTTCAAGCTGCCCATCCGTGAAAACGGTCAGAACAACCTGCAGGTGATCACGTACAAGGAAAAGGGCAAGGGTACCTACGGACTCATCTTCATGCTGGAGAGCGTCTGCACCTCGGAGATGGACGGGACGGAGACGTGCTACGTGGATATGCAGTGCTCCTCCCTCGGATTCGTTCCCGACAAGATGGCCTACGGCATCCCGAACTACTACCTCCTGCAAGGCGGTGACATGGTTCGCTTCGAATATTTCGACATGAACCGTCAATCCACGCTGGCCAGATATAAAGCAACCAATCAGGTGGCGCTGGAGCGCAGCAAAAAGCTGATTCAGCAGTACGATGACCCCGAGAAATACGAGTATACCATCCTCTACAGCTATATCGACGGGGTGGAGACCGTAAACACCCCCGTGGAGTCTATCCCCGAGTTCCCCTTCACCCTCTTCAACGAATACGGATTCAACAACTGACCTCCCCAAGCCCTCTGCCCCGCGCGGAGGGCTATTTTGCAGCGTTTCATGCTTTCTTTTTCGTAGTATATCCCCCGGATCCTTGACAAATCCCCCGACACGCCGTATAATGTGGGAAGAAGCCAGCGCTGCCAAATAAATTTCAAGTCGGATCGTAGCCATGT
>JAZOOM010000205.1:0-2284 GCA_045655025.1 Eubacteriales bacterium
CCTCTCTTGCCTTCTCTCCGAAGATGGCGCGGAGCAATCTCTCCTCTGCGGTCAGCTCGGTCTCTCCCTTGGGAGTGATCTTACCAACCAGAATATCTCCTGCTCTGACCTCGGTACCCTTCTTAACGATACCCTCGGTATTCAGATCCTTCAGAGCATCCTCGCCCACGTTGGGGATCTCACGGGTGATCTCCTCCGGGCCCAGCTTGGTGTCGCGAGCCTCGTGGGTGTACTCTTCAATATGAAGAGAAGTATATACGTCGTCACGAACCAGACGCTCGTTCAGAAGAACCGCGTCCTCGTAGTTGTAACCTTCCCAGGTCATGAAGCCGATGAGAGCGTTCTTACCCAGAGCGACCTCACCCTTGGAGGTAGCGGGACCGTCGGCGATGACCTGACCGGCCACAACGACCTGACCGAACTTCACGATGGGACCCTGGTTGAAGCAGGTACCCTGGTTGGTTCTCTTGAACTTGCGGAGCTGGTAGGTATCCTTCACGCCCTCGTCGGTAACGATGACGATCTTGTCAGCCTCCACGCGCTCCACGCGACCTGCGTTGCGGGCAACGATGACCACGCCGGAATCCACGGCGGCCTTGTACTCCATACCGGTACCGACGATGGGAGAATCGGTGATCATCAGAGGCACAGCCTGCTTCTGCATGTTCGCGCCCATCAGAGCTCGAGAGTTATCGTCGTTCTCCAGGAAGGGGATCATAGCGGTTGCCACGGACACCACCATCTTAGGAGCCACGTCCATGAAGTCGATGCGGGCGGCATCGATGGAAGCGATCTCGGTGGTCTCGCGGGCGGTACCCTTCTTGTTGATGAAGCAGCCGTTCTCGTCCAGAGGCTCGTTTGCCTGGGCGACGATGTAGTGGTCTTCCATATCAGCGGTCATGTACACCACCTCGTCGGTGACGCGGTGAACGGGGTTACCGTTCTCATCGACCTCATGAACCACCTTGCGGTAGGGAGCCTCAATGAAGCCGTACTCGCTGATGCGGGCATAGGTAGTCAGATAGGAGATCAGACCGATGTTAGGACCTTCGGGGGTCTCGATGGGGCACATACGACCATAGTGGGTGTAGTGTACGTCACGAACGTCGAAGGAAGCACGGTCACGGGACAGACCGCCGGGACCCAGAGCGGACAGACGGCGGCGGTGGGTCAGCTCGGCCAGAGGGTTGTTCTGGTCAGCGAACTGGGACAGCTGGGAGGAACCGAAGAACTCGCGGATGACGGTAGCCACGGGACGGATGTTGATCAGAGCCTGAGGGGTCAGCTTATCGTTATCCTGGGTGGTCATGCGCTCCTTGATGATCTTCTCCATACGGACAAAGCCGATGCGGAGCTGGTTCTGGAGCTGCTCGCCCACGGAACGGATGCGGCGGTTGCCCAGATGGTCGATGTCATCCAGGGTGCCCACGTCGTGGGTCAGGTTCAGCATATAGTTAATGGAAGCAAAGATATCGTCCTTGGTGATGTGCTTGGGGCACAGCTCGGCGATTCTTGCCTTGACCATGGACTTGACCACGTCGAGGTCACCCTCAGCGGCCTCCATGATCTCACGAAGAACGGCAATGCGGACTCTCTCCTTCACGCCGCAGTCAGCCAGATCCATACCGATGATGTACTCGGGCTCCAGGGTGTTGTTGGACAGAACCTTCACCAGGTCGCCGTTGTCCAGCTGGATCATGATCTCGTTGATACCGGCGCGCTCCACCTCCAGAGCCATCTCGTGGGTCAGGACAGTGCCCGCCTCGAAGAGGACCTCACCGGTGAAGGGAGAAATGGCATCCACAGCCAGCTTGCGATTGGCAATCCGGGAGGAGATGGCCACCTTCTTGTCGAACTTGTAGCGGCCCACGGGAGCGATGTCGTAACGCTTGGGGTCGAAGAAGTAGTTATTGATGAGGGTCTCGGCAGACTCCACCAGCGCGGGCTCACCGGGACGGAGCTTCTTGTAGATCTCCTTCAGAGCCTCCACGTGGGGGGTGGTGCGGTTGGTAGCGGCCAGGTTCTCGCAGTCATCCTTGTCGAAGGTGATCTTCAGACGCTCGTCCTCACCCAGGAGAGAGTAGATCTCCTCGCGGGTCTCGGGGCCCAGAGCGCGGATGAACATAGTCAGGGGAACCTTACGAGTCTTATCGATACGGACGTAGATCACGCCATTGATGTCGGTCTCATACTCCAGCCATGCGCCGCGGTAGGGAATGATCTGGGCGGCGTAGGTACGCTTACCGGTCTTGTCGATCTCGGAGGCGTAGTACATACCGGGGGA
>JAZOOM010000206.1:0-1939 GCA_045655025.1 Eubacteriales bacterium
GGGGTATTGGCGTAGCCCTCCATGCGCCGCAATCTCTCCAGCTCACGAGCGCGGACGGCTGCCTGCTCCTCCTCGGTGAGGTCGGGGTTGGGGTCGCTGTGCTCGATCATGTAGCGAGCGGTTTGCACGTCTCCCGCACTGTAGAGCATGAGGCAATCGGCGGCGGTGCCGTCACGGCCCGCGCGGCCCGCCTCCTGATAGTAGGCCTCCATGCTCTTGGGCATATTGTAATGCACCACGAAGGAGACGTTGGATTTGTCAATGCCCATACCGAAGGCGTTGGTGGCCACCATGACCGTCTTGCGATCGTAGAGGAAATCCTCTTGATTCTGCTTGCGGTCGGAATCGGGCATACCCGCGTGGTAGGGGGCGGCGTCAAAGCCGCCGCGGCACAACTCCTCGCAGACCTCCTCCACCCCCGCGCGGGTGGCGCAGTACACGATGCCGCTCTGCCCCTCACGCTCGTGGAGAAAAGCGGCCAGGGCTACGGGCTTTTCCTTGGGGCGGGCGCGCTTGATGCCGAACCAGAGGTTGGGGCGGTCAAAGCCCGTGGTCATAGTAAAGGGATCACGCAGCTCCAGAAGCCGCATGATGTCGGAACGGACGTTCTCGGTGGCGGTGGCGGTGAAAGCCCCCACCACAGGTCTTTGGGGAAGCTCCCGTATGAAGCGGGCAATATGGAGGTAACCCGGGCGGAAATCCTGCCCCCATTGGGACACGCAGTGGGCCTCGTCCACCGCCAAAAGGGGAATGGTCAGCCCGCGGCAGAGCTCCACAAAGGAGGGCACGTCCAGCCGCTCGGGAGCGACATAGACCAGTTTATAGGCCCCGTTGGCCATGTTCCAGCACACGCGGTCGTATTGGGCAGGGGTCAGGGAGCTGTTGATGTAGGCCGCGGGAACCCCCGATTGGGTGAGTCCGTTGACCTGATCCTTCATGAGGGAAATGAGGGGGGAGATCACCAACGTCACCCCCTCACTCATGAGGGCGGGGATCTGGTAGCAGGCGGATTTGCCCGCGCCCGTGGGCATGACGGCCATGACGTCACGCCCCGAGAGGAGCGCGTCAATGACGGATTCCTGCCCGGGACGGAAGGTGTCGTGGCCGAAGTAAGTTTTGAGTGTTTGATGTTTTATCATGTTCATTTCAAATTTGGGTTTGTCGGTGCGTTGGGGGCACGGCCTCCGGCGGCCAAGAACCTTTTTGAAAAAAGGTTCTTGGATCTCCAAAAACTTTCAAAAAAGTATTATTGAATATTTTTTTTGAAAGTTTTGGGGATTCTTAAGGGACTTTTTCAAAAGTCCCTTAAGCGGGTGCAGAGCCCTGCCGCTCCCGTTAAACAGCAATTTACCGATTCAAAAAGCTCTCTCCTGCCAGCCCCTCTGCGGTGATACCCAGATAGTCCAAAGCCGTGGCGGCAATATCCGCGAAGGTCTTTCGGGTGCCCAGATCCTTCCCTGCCACGCCTTTTCGGTACATGAGCATGGGGGTATACTCACGGGAATGGTCGGTGGAGGGGGTAGCGGGATCACAGCCGTGGTCGGCGGTGATGATGAGGAGATCGTTCTCCCCCAGCGTGGGGAGGAAGTCGGTGAGCCAGCGGTCGAATTCCGTCAGGGCGGCGGCGTAGCCCTCTATATTGTTGCGGTGGCCGTAGACCATGTCGAAGTCCACGAGGTTGGTAAAGCAGATGCCGTTGAAATCCCGCTCGGCCACCTTGGAGGTGGCGGCCATGCCCTCGGCATTACTGCCGGTGCGGATGGTTTCGGTGATGCCCTGACCCACGAAAATATCGGTGATCTTGCCTACCGCGATGGAGTCCATCCCCTCGGCCTTGATGGCGTCCAGCATGGTGGGGGCGGGGGGGGGGATGGAGTAGTCGTGGCGGCGGGAGGTGCGCTTGAAGGGGGCTTCTCCCTCAAAGGGACGGGCGATGACA
>JAZOOM010000207.1:0-1530 GCA_045655025.1 Eubacteriales bacterium
CCCCTGAAACGGGCACTCCCCCCACCAAAAAGTCCCTTTGGTCACGGCTGACCCCCAAGCAGCAGGATTTCTGCAAGGGCCGCTACGCCGTATCCAATACCGCTACCGTGCTGGTGCTGATCATCTACGCCCTCCTGCTCCTGTCGCGGCTCATCGACGCCGCCTTCCTCAGCCGGGAAAGCCAGTACCTGTCCATCATCCTGCTCCAGCTCCTGATCTTCCCCATCCCCGCCTACCTGTACATACGCTTCAAGCCCCGTGAGCAGCTGGCGGCGCTCCGTCTGAATAAGCTGCGCCTGTCCCACCTGTTCCTCATCCTCTCCGCCTCCTTCATGCTCATTACGGGCTGTACCCTGCTGGGCATGTTCTGCGGTATGATGACGGCCCAGCCCTCCTTCACCCTGTACGACACCTTCGCCTCGGTCAACGACGGCACGGCGGGTGCCTCCATCCGCCTCATTCTGGCCTACGGCCTCCTCCCCGCCTTCTGCGAGGAGCTGGTCTTCCGCGGCATCCTCTGCGCCGAGCTGGAAAAGCACGGCATTCTCTACGCCTCGGCGGTCAGCGCGCTGTTCTTCGCCTTCCTGCATTTCGACCTCACCGCCCTCCCCGTGTACCTGTTCTCGGGAGTCCTGCTGGCGCTGGTGATGTACGTCACCCGCTCGGTCATCGCCGCCATGGTGGTTCACCTCTGCTATAACCTCTTCGGTATATTCGTCCAGGCGGGACTTTCGGGCTACTGCAAGAGCACGGGCAGCGTGGGACTTCTGGTCGTTCTGCTCATCGCCCTCCTCCTGCTGTCATCCGCCTTCTTCTGCGGAGAGGTCTCCCGCATCCTCCGCCACCGAGCCCGCGCCAATCTTTTGGACAACCCCGGAGATATCTCCACCCCCGGCCTCAACCGTCTTCCCCTGAAGGAATGGCCCCGCGCCCTGCTCTACGCCTTTGCATCCCCCTGGGGTGTGCTGGCGGTGGTGCTGTGGCTGTTGGGCGTGATCCTGAATCTACTCCGCTGAGCCAACCGAAAGGAGTCTGTCATGATGTCCCTCACCTGCCTGCTTGCCGCCGATCCCTTGACCTTCGTTCTGATCGCCCTCGCCCTGATCGTCCTTGCCGCCTTCATCGGCTTGGCCGTCCTGGCGGGACGTAAAAAGCCCAACCAACCCGCCGACCCATCCGAAGAACCGAACACCGAGGACATCCCCGATACCGAGGACACCGAGGACGGCGAGACCGACGAGGAAACCGACGACGGCTTCATCCCCCCCGAACCCGTAGCCTACCCCGCCCGCGTGGTGGACATGAAGGTGCTCCTCGGCAACGTAGGCGGCCACAAGCGCCCCAAGACCGGCACCTCCTTCCTGGTCACCTTCCTCACCGACGACGGCCAGCGCATGGAATTCCCCGTCCCCGAGGAGCTGTACGTTACCCTGAACGTGGATCAGACCGGCACCCTGGTCATCCTCAACGAGGGCTTCTTCGACTTCGGAGACGGCGAGGATGCCGAATGATATGAAAAGAAAACGGACT
>JAZOOM010000208.1:0-10326 GCA_045655025.1 Eubacteriales bacterium
GACCCGCTTAAGGGACTTTTGAAAACCTCCTCGCTTTCGCTCGGGGCGAATTTGCCTTCGGCAAATATCGCGAGTCCCATAAGAATCCTCAAAACTTTCAAAAAAGTATTTATTGGATAATGTTTTTTAAAAGTTTTTGGAGATCCAAGAACCTTTTGCAAAAGGTTCTTGGCGGGTGCCGCCGAGCTTGCTCGGCATGCAGTGCCCTGCCGCCCCCGTAAACAGCAATTTCCAACATTATGCAATCCCCGAAACTCCTCCGATTTCCTTCGATTTCTCTTGACAAAATCCGAAAAACTGTGTATAATAATGCCATAACTCCCGCGATGACGGGAGTATTTCGTCCTATGGAGAAGCATCGCCGTGAAGCTGCATGAATTACTGACCACACCCACGGGAGGGGTGACAAGGGCCTCCGCTCCCGCCGAGGAGGGAAGGGAGATCCCTACCGACCCCGGGGTCATACTGGATATTGCCCTGGACGTGGGGGCGGAGACCCTGCGTGTGGGCGGAGAGATCCACCGCGTGGAGGATACCGTGGTGCGCATTTGCGCCGCCTACGGAGCCGTGAGGGCGGAGGTGTTCGCCATCACCTCCCTCATCATCGCCGAGGTGCGTATGCCCGACGGACGGGTGGCCACCCGCAACCGCCGCGTTCCCAGTACATATAACCATTTGTCCCGTCTGGAAGCCCTCAATGCCCTGTCCCGCACCATATGTACCCACCCCATATCCGCCGAGGAGGTGAGCTCCCGCCTGCAAAGCATCCGCGAGTACCGCCCTGTTCCCGAATGGCTGTGCTACCTGGGAGGTATGCTGGCCACGGGCGGCTTTGCCGTTTTCTTCGGCGGTACCCTTATGGACGGCTTGGCCGCCGCCGTGATCGCCTTTTTCCTGACTCTGTTCGCCCGCCTCCGTCCCATTCGGATCAACGGTATGGTCAAATCCCTGATCAGCTCCTTTGGAGCGGGAGCACTGTCGGTGCTCTGCGTAACGCTGGGCTTTGGCGACCACACGGATAAAATCATCATAGGTACCATCATGCTGGAGATCCCCGGTCTGTCCTTCGGTAACGCCCTGCGAGACCTGCTCTGCGGGGATACACTGGCAGGTACCATGCGGTTCATTCAGGCCATCCTGCAGGCTCTCATGATCGCCCTGGGCTACATGGCCGCGCTCGTGCTGCTCCGCCAGCAGATCGGAGGTTGAGACCGTGAAAGAGACCATTGTCACACTCATTACGGCGGCTTTGGGCACGCTGGGCTTCTCCATCCTGTTCTACGTCCATCCCCGTCGTCTGCTTTTCGCCACCATGGGCGGTATCCTGACCTGCGGCGTGTACCTGCTGGCGGGGTATTTCCTTCCCGGTGAGCTCATCCCGAACCTGCTGGGCGCTATGGTGGGAGCGGGATTTTCCGAGCTCATGTCCCGTCTGACCAAGGCTCCCGTGCCCATCTACATGGTGCCCTGCGTTATCCCTCTTGTTCCCGGAAGCGGTCTGTATGCCGCCATGTTCAATTTCGTGGCGGGGAACTACACCGCCGCCGCCGCCGCCGGTATGCGGACGCTGGAGATCTCCATGGGCATCGCGGGCGGAATCGTGGTCGCCTCCGTCTTTTCCCTCTTCATTCGTCCCCGCCGAGGTCGAAAAGTGAAATCTTAATTTATTAAAACCACCCCGTCTGACACCCGCTCGTTTTCGACTGTTGAGCACCATAATTTGTGCACGGTGCACAAATAGAAAGTGGAAAGTTTGGGGAAATAAACTCTTTCTTTTTGACCGATTTTTTGGTATAATATCAACGTGTACAAGTGCGCTCCGAGGGCTTCCTGCGGGCGTACGAAAGGTTAAAATTTTTATGTAAGATATTATTTAGGAGGAAAATCTCAAATGGCAAGTGTATCTCTTCGTCACATTTACAAGAAGTACCCCGGCGGCGTAACTGCCGTTTCCGACTTCAACCTGGAGATCAAGGACAATGAGTTCCTGGTTCTGGTCGGTCCTTCCGGTTGCGGTAAGACCACCACCCTGCGTATGGTCGCAGGTCTGGAGGAGATCTCCGAGGGTGAGCTCTTCATCGGCGACCAGCTGGTCAACGACGTAGCTCCTAAGGATCGTAAGATCGCGATGGTGTTCCAGAACTACGCTCTGTACCCTCACATGACCGTGTTTGAGAACATGGCCTTCGGTCTGAAGCTGAACAAGACTCCCAAGGAGGAGATCAAGCGCCGCGTTGAGGAGGCTGCCCGTATCCTGGATACCACCCACCTGCTCGATCGTAAGCCCAAGGCTCTGTCCGGTGGTCAGAAGCAGCGTGTGGCTCTGGGTCGTGCAATCGTTCGTAACCCCAAGGTATTCCTTCTTGACGAGCCTCTGTCCAACCTGGACGCTAAGCTCCGTGCAGCCATGAGAACCGAGCTGACCAAGCTCCACAACCGCGTTGGTACCACCTTCATCTACGTTACCCACGACCAGGTCGAGGCTATGACCATGGCAACCCGTATCGTCGTTATGAAGGACGGTCTGATCCAGCAGGTTGACACTCCTCAGAACCTGTACGATTCTCCCTGCAACCTGTTCGTCGCAGGTTTCATCGGTACTCCTCAGATGAACTTCATCAACGGTACCCTGAACAAGAAGGGCGAGGATCTGTACTTCAACTTCGAGAACGTTTCCGTTAAGCTGCCCGCAGAGAAGGCTAACAACCCCGCTCTGAAGGACTACATCGACCAGGAGGTCGTTCTGGGTCTGCGTCCCGAGTGCATCTATGACCAGGCCGCTCAGGTCGAGGCTCACGCTGATGCTTCCTTCGAGGCATTCGTTGACGTTACCGAGCTGATGGGTGCTGAGATCTACCTGTACCTGAACGTCGGTAAGTCCGAGGAGGGTGACGGTAAGATCAAGATCGTCAACGACGGTACCAACCTCATCGCCCGCGTCTCCTCTCGCTCCCAGTCCCGTGCCGGCGACACCATTAAGGTCGCTTTCGACACCACTCGTTGCCACATCTTCGACAAGGACACCGAGCGCTGCATTTGCCACTAATCTTACATTTTCACTCCCCTGCTTCGGCAGGGGAGTTTTTAACAGGGAAGGGTGTCTCCCGTGAGAGACACCCTTCTGTTTTTTATTTGACTACACGATCAAATACTTGATCCCCTCCAGAGAATCCTTCCCATCAGCCTTACTCCCCGCAGGCAGATTATTGGCCGCCGCCAGAGCCGCCATGGGCGCGTGGTAGCGCTTGGCCACCGACCACACCGTGTCCGTGGGGGCGGGGAAGCAGACCACATACTCTCCTCGGCGGCGGGTGATCTCCCCTCCGGGGATGAAATCCATCAACGCCGAGAAGGGGGCGGAGGTGTGGGAGCGGATGGCTACCGCCAGCTCGGCGTCGATGCCTACCCGCTCTCCGTCCATGCGAGCCCGACAGTTCACCACGGTCACGCCTCCGTCGAATCGGGTGGCGGGGAGGGCGGTTTCCTTGTCGGTCGCGTCGGCACGGAGCAGATTTTGGTCGTCGAACTCGTAGCGGAAGGGAAGCTCCATTTCGGCGGTGGCGTATTCACCGTCACGGAGCAGGAGCAGATGGCAGAGGCATTTCCCCGTCAGCACCGAGCGAAGCTTCCCGGGATCGGAAACCAGCTCCTCGGGGATGGCGGTGGCGGACACGTCTACCACTCGCGCCGAGGGTTGGATGCCTGCCTCGGAGAGCGGCAGAGAATCGCTCAGGGTGAAATTGCTGTTGAGAGCCCGAAGTGCCCGCTGCGTGGGGTACGCGGCGTATCGGCATTCGCCCCTCCGACGGGTAGAATACAGATCCTTCACGTAGCGAACCGTCTCGTTTTTGTGGGCACGCACCTCGCAAACGACCCCCAGATCCACGTGCAAATGCCCCTCCTCCATGAGTACGCTGATCTCGGTGCAGAAGCCGCAGGCGGTGGCCGCGCAATCGGGGGTGACACCCGCCGCCTCCACGCTGCGGGTGAAGGGGATCTTGCGGTGGAGAACCGTGAGCCCGCGGGTGGCGGCTCCCGTGGGCTCGCCCATTGTCCCCTCCATTCCCTCCGCGGGGCAGAGCGTAAGCTTTACCGTTACCTCACCCCGACAGTGAACCGTGCCGTCGGCGGGAGTCGCCTCGGTCATCATCACCTGCCCCTCGGCGCAGACGACCCGCATTTCCCCGTCCGCGGGGGCCAGGATCACGTCGTCCTGAAGGGGCATGGACTCCCCCATGCCCCAGTACAGCCGCCCCACCTCGGCGGTGGCTGTGAGCGCCTCCTCGGAGGGGTCTTCCTCGCCGCTGTGGCGTTCCAAGGTGCATTCCCCATACAGCCCCACGCGAGCCTTGACCCTACAACGGATATTCAGCCGTCTGGGAGCGGTCACCCGTCCTACGGGAACCTCCGAGGAAAGGTCACACAGGCAGGTCATGGGCTCGCTGACGGTCTCCGGAATGCCCCCCGCGAGCTTTTCCTGCTCGGTCTCCAGGCGGTATTCGGCGGACAGGGGAGCGCAGTAGATCCCACCGTCCTGTCCCACGTAGAGGACAAAGTAATCCAGTGTACCCGTCATCTCGGTACTGCCGCCTCCGAAAAAACGGTTGGGAGGAAGCAGATTGACCCCGATCCGCAACAGCCGCTTGATTTCGGGCTGGTAATCGGGCAGAGTGAAGTCCCCCACTACCTCGGTGGTCAGATTCTGTACGGGGAAGGGTACCTGCACCGAGCCGTTCCCCATGGTGTCACCCGAAAATTCATACATCATATACGCGCGTCTCCTTTATCTGTTTTTCACGGACAATATATGAGGGCAAGGGCGCGTATAGAATGAGGGCGGACGGATTTTCATGGAATTTCTCTATTTATCATCCCCAAAAAGAAACAGCCGCCCGTGAAAGGCGGCTGTTTTCGGTTTTCGGTGGGTCGGTGGATCACTTAATGCAGATGCACGTTATCCGCATGGAGGAAAGCATGGGCAGACAGCATGGAATCCGTGGGGATCAGGGTGGAAGCACCGCAATGACGGCAGGTGAGTTTGATGCCCTCGTCGGTGACCTCGGCCTCATAGCGGCTCTCCTCGCTGTTCCATGCCTCGTAATTGGCGGCCTCGGTTACTTCCTGATTCGGGTCCGGATTGCAGTGACAGTAGATTTTTCCCTCTGCTTCCATGTCGTCAATCACGAAGAGGACGATGTCCAGGATCTGAGGATCGGGAAGATCCTGCTCGTCACCGTGAAGGGCGGAGAAATCGCTGATGCCGTTTTCCTCCAGCATATCCAGCAGCTCCAGCTCGGTGCGGGCCAGCTCGGCCTTGACCTGATTCATCTCACCCGTAAAGCAGATGTTGATATCCGAATAGGGGCAGGGAAGAACGAAAAGTTCATCCGAGAAGAATAGGGTGGAGCTAACGGTAAAGGAGTGAGGCTGGGAGCAAATGAGGCAGGGAACGGTTAGGCGTACGTTCCCGTCACGGCCGTAAACGATCTTCAGCTCGCTTTTCCCGCAGGTGCACTTGAGCTTGACCATATCCGCGGACAGATTGAAGAGGCCGACGGCGCTCATGATGCCGCCGCCGCAATCGGGACAGCGGTAGGCTACGGTGGTTCTCTTTTCGTTCAGTACCATAAAGATTCCTTCCTGCCCGCTTGGCGGGCAGCCCGGTGAGCTCGGGCGGTTTTGGGGGCTTTAACCCTCATTGTATGCGTCAATGAAACAGGGTGTCACGCCGAAGCGCGACACCCTGCGTGTGTTTTCCTATAAAGAGGATTACTCTGCGGCAGACTCGGTGGTTACTTCCTCGGTAGTAGTTTCCTCGGTGGTAGCCTCGGCGGTGGTAGCTGCCTCAGTGGGAGCCGCGGTGGTCTCGTCATGATCATGGTCATGATCGTGATCGTGATCGGTGGTAGCGGCGGTGGTGGAACCGGCGGTGGTGGTCTCCTCCTCGTAGTCGACCACAACGTGATACTTCTCAACGGCTGCGTCGTACCACTCCAGAACCTTCTCGTTAGCGATGGCATCGCGGCCGTTCAGCTGCCAGGTCTCCTCGTTCTCTTCCACGAACATAGCTACGTAGTAGCCGGTGACCTTCTCCTTATCCTTGCTGTCGCCCTTGACCTCAAACTTGGCGATATCGCCCTCCTTGCGGCCTTCCTCGTACAGCCAGTCAGCCAAAGCCTCGTTGGTGGACTTCATGGTCTTGTGGGAGATCTGCTCGATGACCTCGGCGGAGTAGGCGGGAGCGTACTTCTCAACCAGCTCCTTGAACTTTTCGGGAGTCTTGCTCTCGGACAGAGCGTTGTAGAATGCCTCGGCCTTCTGAGTGGCGGTCAGACCGTTCTCTACGGTGGAAGCATCGTCAGACAGCAGGATGTAGTATGCGTCCTTGGTCTTCTCGGTGTCTACGGCCAGAGCCTCGTCAACGACGTACCAGTTGTAGGTGATGGTGGTAACGTCCTTGCCGGTGGTCTTATCCTTGGTGGTGGTCTTAGTCTCCAACACGGTGTAGTCGCCTGCCTTGCGGCCCTCGCCGAAGAGCCACTTCTGGAGATCGGTGGCGGAGGTACCCTTAGGATCAGCCCAAGCGGCGGAGGACTCGGTCACCTTGGCGACCTCGGTCTTGACGGAGGAGTTGATGGTGTTGGCGATCTCGTAAGCGGCCTTCTTGTAGGCATCGGTATCGGTGGAGGTGAAGACAGCCTTGTTCTCACCGATGGAGTTCATAGCCAGCAGAGTGGTCTTGACGTCGGCCTTGGTCTGATCCTTGCCGGCGGTATCCTCGACGTTCTTGCTAGTGATCTTTGCCTTGTACTGATCCTCGAACTTCTGGGTCATGTAGTAGTCTACGATAGCGGTCTTGACCTCGTCAGCGGTCTTGGCGGCCTTGACGGCGGCGAGGAAATCAGCGTTGTCGCTGGTGACCAGCTTGTAGGTGGTGTACTTGGAGGTGTAGAAGTTTGCCTTGTTGTCCTCAACGTGCTTCTTGATGTCCTCAAGAGTCACAAGGGCAGCATAGTCCTCCTGGAGCTTCTCGGCGTACTTGATACCGATGTAGTAGTACTCCATGGCGGTCTCGACGTCACTCTTGGTTACACCGTTGCCGATGTAATCCTTCAGATAACCGCCCAGACGCATGCCCATAGCCTCGGCGGTGGTGGACAGGTCGTTGATGTAGGTCTCGATGTCGGCCTTGGTCTCGTTCTTGTACTGCTCGTACAGGCCTGCTTCCATAGCGCCCTCGCAGTAGGTCAGGTACTGCTCAGCGTAGGCGTAAGCAGAGGAATCCAGGGAGGGGTCACCCTTGATGGAGGGAAGCATGTAGTTGATGAAGGTACCTGCATCCATCAGGCCGTTCTTCACGTAGCCGCCGGTGGGGTCATTCATCAGACCGTACTGGATGTACATGTACTGATAGTAGAGCTGGTTCTGTGCGACGTGGTAGCGGTAGATGTCCAGCTGAGATTCGTTGAGCTTGATGTTGTCGCTCTTGGCGGCGTTGTCCAAGTGGCCGATGAGGCCGATGGAATCAACGAGGGAGTAGCCCAGGATGGCTACGACAAGCACGATGGTCACGGTCAGAATGAGCGTGACGTAGGGGAAACCGCGCTTGGTCTTTGCGTTCTGATTCATTGTGAATGATCCTTTCTTTAAATCCGAGACCGCCGACGGAGGCCCGCGGTACGGGTATTTCTTGGTGTTCTGAATGGAGCTGTCGAGGGCACACGTTCAGACAATACATCTATTATAACTCTTTTTCATGATATTTTTATGAACGAGTCGTGAATCACTATGAAATTTTTCGCATAATAGATGCTTTTTTTTGCTTTTTTGAGGTTAGACTTCCATGATAATGGGAAGAACCATGGGCTTACGCTTGGTTTTTGCGTAGAGGAACTTGGTGATGTCGTCTTTCACGGCGGACTTCATCTCAAACCAGTCTCTGCCGGAACGGCGGAGGCTGATATCGATGGCATCCACGGCGATCTTGCGAACCTCCTCCATGAGCTCCTCGGACTCGCGGACGTACACAAAGCCGCGGGAGACGATATCAGGGCCGGCTACGCGGAAGCCGGATACGGAATCCACGGTAGCGACCACCACGATCAGTCCGTCCTGGGACAGATGCTTTCTGTCGCGGAGGACGATGTTGCCCACGTCGCCTACGCCCAGACCGTCGATGAGCACCACGCCGGCGGGTACGGTGCCGCCCCAGAAGGCGCCCTTCTCGTCGATCTCCAGCACCTTACCGATGTCGGAAATGAACACGTTCTCGTGGGGAACCCCCATGGCCACGGCCAGATCTCGGTTGGCGGCCATGTGCTTGTACTCACCGTGAACGGGCATGATGTACTTGGGGCGGGTCAGGCCCTGCATGAGCTTCAGCTCCTCCTGGCAGGCGTGACCCGACACGTGTACCTCCACCGAGGCGTCGTTGATAACGGTAACGCCCATCTTGGACAGCTCGTTGATGATGCGGCCCACCAGCTTCTCGTTGCCGGGGATGGCGGAGGCGGACAGCACCACCAGATCGCCGTAGCCCAGGGACACCTGAGAATGCTCACCGAAGGCCATGCGGTAGAGAGCCGACATAGGCTCGCCCTGGGAGCCCGTGGTGATGAGGGTCAGCTCCTCGGGCTTGTAGCGCTTGATGTCGTTGATGTCGATGAGGACACCGTCGGGCACCTTCATGTAGCCCAGCTCCACGGCGGCGGAGACGATGTTGATCATGCTGCGTCCCGTGACGGCTACCTTACGGCCGTGGCGGGCGGAGATGTTGATGATCTGCTGGACGCGGTGCACGTTGGAGGAGAAGGTGGAGATCACGATGCGGCGATCCGTGTGCATGGTGAAGATGACCTCCAGGGACTTACCCACCTTGGTCTCGGAGGGAGTATATCCGGGACGCTCGGCGTTGGTGGACTCGCACATGAGGAGCAGCACGCCCTCGCGGCCCAGCTCGCCCAGACGGGTGATGTCCATCATCTCGCCCTCGATGGGGGTTAAATCCAGCTTGAAGTCACCCGAATGGATGACCATGCCCACGGGGGTATTGATGGCCAGCGCGCAGGCATCGGCAATGGAGTGGTTCACGCGGACAAACTCCACGGTGAAGGAAGCACCCAAACGGATGGTGTCTCCGTGGCAAACGCAACGGAGGTCGGCCTTCCAGGGGAGGGTGTGCTCCTGGAGCTTGTTCTCGATGATACCCAGTGCCAAACGGGTGGCGTAGATGGGCATATCCAGCTTCTGCAGGATGTAGGGGATGGCACCGATGTGATCCTCGTGGCCGTGGGTTATGACGAAGCCGCGGACCTTATCGATATTTTTCTCAAGGTAGGTGACATCCGGGATGACCAGATCAACGCCGAGCATATCGTCATCCGGGAAGCCGAGGCCGCAGTCGACGACGATGATGTCGTTCTCGTATTCGAGCACGGTGATATTTTTGCCGATCTCACCGAGGCCGCCGAGGGAAATCACTTTGAGTTTTGAAGCTTTGCTTCTTGCCAAATAATTCACTATCCTTTCGCAGAATGATTTATAAAGGCACGTCTGGTGCCGAAAACAGATTTCTATACTGATCGTATGCGCAGAAATGGCGCGCGCAAAAAAAGCTTCTCGGGCGAATTTTTCGAAAACGTGCGGATCTGCGGTTTTGTCTGTGGCGAGGCATGAAGGACGGTCTGCCAGCCTTTGACCCGCGATCGCTCCACGGATGGAATGGTCGCCGCGCAAGCTCGGATATGGATACGAACACAATATAACAGTATTATTATAGCATAGTTCGATTGCCCGTCAATACGTAAGAGCCGGGATTGCTCCCGGCTCCTGGTTAGATGTTCATCAGTTCCTCGATTTTCTTAATCAGCCACATGGTCATCTGCTTGTTGGTTTCAAAAAGCTCCGCATACTTGTCTTGCTCGGCAAACCATGCTATGCAAACGAACTGATTGGCAAGAATGATATAGGGAATTGCCTTGCGCTCGGATTCCGTCAGATGTGCCACACTGTCATAGCCGCAGATGATATCCCGGAAGATATCCAGCCACCTGTCGTTATCCTGCCCAAAGATCTCCGACAGCACTGCCGTTGCCGCATAGCAGGGATCATAGATGCGTGCGTTCCGTTCCGCCAGTTCAAAATCGATAAATCCCCACTGCTCGTCAGCACAGATGATATTTCCGGGATTGGGGTCCCGATGAATGATCTGCCGGGGAAGGTTGGGATAGAGGCCAGCGAAGATGTCCAGAAATTCTCTGCAGAAGGTATCGGACAGATTCATGGCTGCCTGCGCTTTCGGCAGTGCCCAGTCCCGGACAGTGGACA
>JAZOOM010000209.1:0-5447 GCA_045655025.1 Eubacteriales bacterium
CTGGGTAAGGTGGCAAAGGAGCTGGGCATGACCCTTCTGTATCACAACCATGACTTTGAGTTTGAAAAGATCGACGGCAAGTATGCTCTCGGGGTGCGGTACGATACCGTCCCCGCCGTCCTGCTCCAGACCGAGCTGGACACCTGCTGGGTGAGAGTTGGCGGCGAAGGGCCTGGCGCCTACGGTCGCAAGTTCAGCGGCCGCGCCCCTGTTGTCCACCTGAAGGACTACGCAGGCGGCAAGTCCGAGCATATGTATGAGCTGATCGGCATTGAGTCCGAGGAGAAGGCCGTCGAGGAAAATCCCTTCGAGTTCCGTCCCGTGGGCTTCGGCGTGCAGGATATGCCTGCCATTATCAAGGCCGCCGAGGATGCCGGCGCGGGTTGGCTCGTCGTGGAGCAGGATCAGCCCTCCATGGGTCTGGATCCCATGCAGTGCGCCGAAAAGGCCATCGGGTACCTGCGTTCCCTGTGATAATTATAGGCTCCCCCTTTGGGGGAGCTCCCGCGAAGCGGGTGAGAGGGCAAAACAGGAACGCCCTCTCCGTCACGCCCTTACGGGCGTGCCACCTCCCCCTCAGGGGGAGGCTGAACGATTCTCCCTGAAAGGAGATCTTCCACATGAAAAAATTGCTTTTCTTCCTCCTCATCGGCCTGCTGGCTCTCACCCTCTGCGCCTGCATGGGGAGTGACACCCCTGCTGACACCACCGCCGAGGACGTGACCCCAGCTCCCACCGAGGCCCCCACCGAGCCTCCCACGGAAGCCCCCACGGAGACTCCCACCGAGCCCCCCGTAACCGAGCCGGAGGAAATGACCATGGAACCCAAGACCACCCTCTCGGTCATTGCCGAGGGTAAGACCGAGTACACCATCGCCGCTCCCGCCCCCGTGCAGGAGGGCAACGCCGATGATCTCGCCTACATGACCCATGTCATGGATGCCAAGTTCGGCGCCCATCCCACCGTGGCCGAAAACGCCTCGGGAAAGGTCATTTCTCTGGAATACACCGACGGGGAGAGCCTGAACTGGTCGCTGACCGTGGACGAGGCAAGCGGCAACATCGCCATCAAGGCGGGCGGTGCCGTGGCCATGTCTCGTGCCATCCAGACCTTCATCACCCAACATCTCGCCCGCTCCGAAGGGAATCTTCTAGTGGACGTGGCGGGTGACTACACCTACTCCTACGCTTCCGATAAGATCGACAACAGTACCCTTCTCTCTTACGAGGGCGGGGACAAGACGGTCATGACCCCCTCCGACGAAAAGGGAGAGCTGACCTCCCCCGCGTGGCTGGATACCGCCGTTATGGTGGAGCTGCGCATCGACACCGCCTCCATCGGCGGTACCTTCAAGGATTCCTACGACCTCATCGACTTCTACGCCGAGACGGGCGTCAACGTCCTGTGGCTCTCCCCCGTTTACGAGCGGGGCGCGGGCGGTAACGGCTACGGCAACATCGGTCTCCACCGCATCGAGCCCGGACTGACGGGCACGCAGGATCAGGAGGCGGGCTGGAACGAGCTGAAAAAGTTCGTGGACTACGCTCACTCCAAGGGTGTGTATATCCTTCTGGATATCATCACATGGGGCACCATGTACGCCTCTCCTCTCATTGAGGAGCATCCCGACTGGTACAGCGGCGAGGCCTGGGGCAACGCTGCCTTCAGCTGGCGCAACGAGGAGTTCAAGGAATGGTTTATCAGTAACGCCGTGGCTAACATCGAAAAGACGGGAGCCGACGGTTACCGTTGCGATTGCGAGCCCTTTACGGCGGGCTATAAGGTCTACGAGGAGATCCGCAAGCGGCTCAACGATAAGGGCATCTACCCCCTCATCATGTCCGAGGAGGGAGGCTTCCGTCAGTCCGCCTTTGACTGCGAGCAGGACGGCGTGCTGAAATACTCCGACATGACCCGCGGCCAGCTCTACCAGAACCCCGTCAACTTCTTTGTGGACGGATACTTGGATATCGTCACCGCCTCCACCAAGGGTGACGGCCTGGGCGGCTCTCACCAGCAGTCCAACCGCCGTACCAAGGGTACCTTCCGCTACTATACCAACTGCATCACCAACCACGATTACCAGGCCAGAAACGTCAACGGCAACCGCCTCAAGATCGGCTATGCCGCCATCTACGCCCCCTACATTCCCCTGTGGTATATGGGCGACGAGTTCGGCGTGACCATGGCCAACAAGGCCGTGCTGTACGATATTTCGGTGAACTACGGCGCGGTCGGCACCAAGGACGATCAGACCCTGTTCCTCGAGGACGTCAAGCAAATGATCGCCATCCGCCGCGAGAATCCCGATCTCTTCGCCTACTGGCCCCTGAACCACCGCGACACCAACATCGTGGAGGTCAAGGCCGAGGGACTGTCCGTCCTGCAGAATTACGCCCGCTACGCGGGAGGCAGGATGGTCATCGTTCTGGGCAACAACGAGGAAGGGAACGACGGTATCTGCAAGGTAACCATCCCCTTCGACAAGCTGGAAAAATCCTACCATAATTATAAGGTAACGGATCTGCTCACGGGTCAGGTCATCGCCGTGGGCCGCGCCGATACCGTCAACAACTTCTCTGCCATCGTGCCCTATGAGTATTGCGGCGTGTACATGGTGGAGGGGATCGAGTGATCCCGGCTATTCCCCTGCGGGTACAGTCCCGCCCCCCTTTATATGCAACGGCTTCGCGCCGTGCAGATAAATTTTGAAAATCTTTTGATAAAGGAGAATTTTATCATGGCAGAAGCAAAAATGGACGCCCTTCTTGACTACGCAGGTCAGAAGGTCGAGACCGTCATCGACACCAACAGAAAGCTCCGTGTAGGTATCATCGGTTGCGGCTGGATCGCAGACGCTCACGTGGATTCCTACAAGCGTATGGCTGACGTGGAGATCGTGGCCGGTGCTGACCTCATCCCCGGTAAGGCCGCCGCCTTCTTCAAGAAGCACGGCGTGGAGGGCGTCAAGACCGATTACGCCTCCCACAAGGAGATGCTGGACGACGAGTCCCTGCAGCTGGATGCTGTTTCCATCTGCACCTACAACCGTCAGCACGCTGCCCCCGCCATCTACGCGCTGCAGAAGGGTGTCAACGTCATGCTGGAGAAGCCTTTCACCGTCACTCTGGACGAGGCCATCGAGGTCATGAAGGCCGAGAAGGAGAGCGGTAAGATCCTGTCCATCGGCTTCCAGCCCAGACTGGATCCCAACATGCAGATGATCAAGAAGATCGTGGAGTCCGGTGAGCTGGGTCAGATCTACTACATCCAGACCGGTGGCGGTCGCCGCCGCGGTATCCCCACTCCCTTCCCGGAGGTCACCTTCATCCGTGACGAGACCGCAGGTCTGGGCGCGCTGGCCGATATCGGTTGCTACTCTCTGGACATGGTGCTGAACGCCATCGGCTATCCCAAGCCCCTGACGGTTACCGGCTACAAGTCCGACTTCTTCGGTAAGAACCCCACCACCTACCCCAATAACCCCGAGTACGCCGCCAAGTTCGGCGTGGACGATTTCGCCGCTGCTTTCATCCGTCTGGAGGGCGGTATTATTCTGGACTTCCGTATCGCATGGGCCATGAACATCGACACCCCCGGTGACACCATCATTCTGGGTACCCAGGGCGGTCTCCGCAACCCCTCCAGCGACTGCTGGAACGGCACCGTGGGCGGCCCCATGACCATCTACAAGACCATCGGCGGTATCAACTACGAGACCCAGGTGCCGATCATCAACGACGGCGGCCCCAGCCTCTTCGACCGCAAGATCCGCTCCTTCCTCGACGCCTGCAAGAACGGCGGCAAGGCTCCCGTTCCCACCTCTCAGATCATCTACAACCAGGCCATTCTGGACGGCATTGCCAAGTCCGCTAAGCTGGGTCGTGAGATCGAGATCGAGGTTCCTCAGATCTGATTTCAGCCAAATAATTATGTGGGGGAAACTTCTTGAAAGAAGTTTTCCCCACACCCCTTTAAGAACTTTTCTGCATATAACATATAAAATAAATGATGTTATGAAAGGAGGCGGGTTCGGCGTGAGTGCACTGCAATGGTTGGGGGTGATTTTGATCACCATCAGTACGGGCTTTTTGACTCTTTCTCTGTATTTTCTGTGGGTGTGGTCACGGTATCGCCCACCTCATAGCGGGAAATGTTACGGATATCTGCGGAATCAGCAATACGCCAAAGAAAAGTGGATCGCTAAGAGAAAAGTGAAGAATTGGGTGGATTACGTTTACACCTACACCGTGGACGGGAAGCTGTACTTCATTAAGGACGGTGTACACGGAAAGAACGAGAATCTGCCTAAGTCCGTCACTGTCGTGTATCAGAAGAAGCACCCCAAGCGGGCGTACATTGAGAAGATGACCTTTCCTCATGAGCCTGTGTGGATCGCGGCTGCGGGTCTTTTGGCTCTCCTGTTTTTGATCTTTGGTATTGTAGTGATGCTTTGAGCCCTTCTTCTTCGGGAGAGGGGCTTTTTCCACAAAAAAACCTCCGTGTTATCTATTCCGTCAATCTTTTCCTCTGCCGCCCGTACACTCTTGACAAGTTTTCTTCCTACTCCCGAGACCGAGATGCCCAAAAACAGGCGGCTACCGCGCTTCTCTGGGCATGGACTTCGCCGCCGCACTGCTGGCTGCCGTGCTGATCCTGCGCCGCCACGGAAAAGACAATTGACCCCAAATACCCCGAAAAGGGCCCGTTTCGGCGGGCTCTTTCCTGTTGCATACAATGTTGGATGTGCATTATGCACAAAACCTCGACGACATTTTTATGACAAACTGCCGATGACTCCAAAGTGAAAAAAGTTGTCAAAAAGTGCTTGACAAATGGAAACGAAAGTGCTATAATATGCAAGCTGACAACGAGCGGCCACAAAAACGGCGGCGAGTTGAAAGCGAAAAATACCGCAAAAAAAATTGAAAAACTTTTCAAAAACCTCTTGACAAACGGAAAGAGATGTGGTATAATAATCAGGTCGCGAAAAACGCGACACTGAATAGCGAAGCGCAAGCTTCGCGCGGATCATTGACAATTGAACAACAGGAGATTAAAGTACAAGCAAAGCTTGTGATTGAGAATCTCGAAATTTCTTTGAAGAAAAGAAATCTCAAATCTATCACGGATTTGAGACATACTCAACAAAGTATAAAGAGCCAAACAAGCTCGAGAAACTTAAGGTTTTAACCGGAAACGGTTTAAATACAATTTGCTCGAGAGTTTGATCCTGGCTCAGGATGAACGCTGGCGGCGTGCATAACACATTCAAGTCGAACGGTGATTGCCTTCGGGCATGATCAGTGGCGGACGGGTGAGTAACGCGTGAGCAACCTGCCCTTGTGTGGGGGATACCGTCTGGAAACGGACGTTAATACCGCATAACACAAGAGAACCGCATGGTTCTCTTGTCAAAGATTTATTGCGCAAGGATGGGCTCGCG
>JAZOOM010000210.1:0-6994 GCA_045655025.1 Eubacteriales bacterium
ATGGTCAAACTTTCAAGATGCATCAATGCTTTTGGGTCTCAGCAACCTTAGCAAATTTGATGTTATTCCAGAAAGTTTTAGGAGATTCTTAAGATCCCTTTTTCAAAAGGGTTCTTAAGAATCTCCTAAAACTTTCTGGAATAACATCAAATTTGCTAAGGTTGCTGAGACCCAAAAGCATTGATGCATCTTGAAAGTTTGACCATAACGAGCCGAGACCCATAACCATCTTAGACCCCCCCGCGGGGACCCCTCACCCCACTCTGATATTTGGAGAACGGGGAAACGAACGCACCGATAAACCCAAATTTGAATATTTCTCCCCACAAAAAAAGCCTCGGAACCGTTTCCGAGGCTTTCGATATATGTGCTTTTATTCCATGATCCTACCCATAATGTCATCGATCACATCGGCCACGGCGGTATAATCCACCTTGGGAAGAAGGAAGGTCTGCTTCCCTGCCCCGTCAATGCGGTGGGAGGTGATGCCCTTGTCGTCCACGGAGACACGCCCCCACGGGCGGTAGCTCCAGTAGGTGTTGGGTCTGACCGCCTCCAGCACGGCGGTGTGATCCCAACTGCTCCGTCCCACGCCGCCGTTGTGGATGCCGTAGGAGACGGCCACGGGATCGTGGGGGGCGGTCTCCCCCTTCCAGCCCCTCATGGTGACGATGTAGGTGCCGATCTCGGTGGAGGAGTAGACCAGCTCGCCCGGCCAGAGCTTGGCCACGGTCTGCGCGGCGGGGATGTGGTCGAAGATGTTCCACTCGGTGGTGACGGGGCCGATGTTGTTGATATTATCCGAGTAAATGACCATGGGCCAGCCCTCGTAGAAGCGGCCGCCCATGACCACGGTGCGGGCTACCTTACGGGTAATGAGGTCAACACCGTTCAGGAGAGAATACTCGTCGGCCTCGCTGGTCACGAGGCGGGCCAGGTTGGCCTGATCGCCCACCGTCACAATGGTAATACTCCCGTCCTCGGCCTCGGACAGAAGTCTCCGCATGAGGGCGAGGGAATCCGCAGGGGCATCGGGGGTGCCGATGCAGGAGGCGGGGTAGCGGTTGGGGAAGGTCTCGCACAGAGCCTTGGCGTAGGTATCGGGGTTGTTTCTCGGCAGCGTGTAGTTCAGCCCCACGGGAACGGGGCGGCCGCAGTAGGTGTTGATGGCATCCAGACAGCCCGCCACGTAGGGGGTCACGTAGCAATGGACGGTGGCCAGCAGCTCAGCCTCGCCCGCGTCGCAGAGGCGGTGGAGGAGGGCCAGCGCACCTGCGTCGTCGCAGTCCCAGCCGATGTCGGTGTCGAAAATGATCTTGGGGGTTTGGGGGATCTGGGATATCATTCGTCTCATGTTGTTCTCCTTTTCAGGGTGTAATGGGTCATATGTCAAAATAACCGTCATATGCTATGACCGTCAAGAGCTTGATGGTCATGAACGTTGGCCGTCCAGATTCCCGGCAGGGGAGATTGTATGGGCGGTCATGAATCTTTTTTCTTTTTCTCCTGCTGCTTTTCATGATATACTTGATGATCGGAGTCGCCGAGACCGATACCGTGAAGAAGGGCGCACCCAGAAGCATCACAAAGGTCCCCTACCCACACAGGCAGACAACGGCCGGAAGTGCCGGAGTGTACCGCCCTTACACTCGGACCCAAGTCATTTTATGAACGATAAGAGCGATAAGGTCTTATTGTTCATGCTTTCGAAAACTTTTTCATTACACAAAAAGGACGAGCCGCGCGGTCCGCTTTATTTTTTGGGATAAAAATGAAAAAGTCGGTTGGGGATGATTCAAATACAGCGTGAGCGAAAAAGATTGTCGACAAGTTGAAGAGTCTGTCACATGTCACTCAACTGCGCGCGAATCTGTTCGATGATCGGTATGTATACCGCTTGGTTAGGGGACTGCTCGCTGATCGTTTCCAAAATACGCAAGGCCTGCTTGAGCCAATAACGGTCCTGCCGTAGGATCGCTACCTTGTACAGTGCCATGGCGTACCAGAACCATGCTTCCTCGGTAGGCTCGTGCTCACAAATGATCTCACATATTTTTATACGCTTTTCGATATACACAATACAGGAATCAACGTCATCCCGCTGTTCATAAAGCTCCTCGAGAATTTCCATTGTCTCCTTGCGCTTTTTCAAATTTTCCAGGCTCGGCTCGGCTTTATAAAGCAGGTCCTGTATTTTTTCGAGGCGCAAATATAAGAGCTCAGCTCCTTTCGCGTCACCGGACAGTCGATGGCAACGCGCGACTCGTTCTGTTATGATTTCCAAATCATGCGCGGACTGTGCCCCGGGCGACGCGTCGTATATTTTTTGGAAGATCTCCAAGGCCCTGTCATAATACAGCACCCACTTACCGTCTTTCTCGCCCCAATATACGTCACCTGTTTTTTCCAGAACAATGGCAAGCATTCTCGGATACATCCGGTCCATGTCGGGATCCTTTTCCAAAAAGCCAAGAGCCTCCTCATAAACAGCCAGGGCGAGAGACATATTCCCCTCAGAGACGTATATCTTTCCCAGCAATATGCTAATCGCCGCATAATTGTGCTTTTCATATATTTCCCCGTATTCCGCGATCATCCGCTTGTACAGGCTTTGTGCCTCCAGGTAGTACGCGGCAGCCCGATCCACATCGGTTTCCACTCGCAGACCGCCGAGCCGCTGACAAACATCGGCTAACTCCTCGGCCGAATCGTAGGACGGGTACATCTCGAGCCAGACTTTCGCGTATTCATAGGCAAGCAAATAGCACGAAACGGCGCGGTCACGTTGTCCCAAGCCCTCCCATTGCTGACCCATCAGCTTATTCGCGTGACACAAGATCCTGTTCACCACCGTGACATTCGCCGGAGCCTCAGCGGACAGCAACAGCCTCTCCCCGATATCCGCGATCCGCGTATAGCTTTTCTCCGCGGCCTCCCCGGCATGGATCCGCGCGCACAGATCATTCAGCTGGCTATATACCGCCAAAACCTCGTACACGGTTTCCTCCGGAGAAGAGGCCGGAATATATGTTTCGGCGACCGTCATTTTGTTGACCATCTCCTCAAGCATTTCACCGTCGGCACCCGGAAGAGAGCGAAACTCCGCGGCGTACGCCTTTATAATGAGTAAAAACGTATTCCACCACATCGCGGCCGCCTCTTCGTCATCCGACAGGATCTGCATCAGACAGAGCGAGGAATGAAGCAGATCGTCATAGCTCCGGGCATCCTTTTGGGCTTGGAAGATCTCGTTAGCCAAAGAAGCGCTGTACATCATCCATTTTTGCGCGAGTTCGGTTTCCTCCGCCTCTACATAAAACGCAGCCAGCTTTTCCAGCAGTATCGAAAGCTTACGCTTCATCTGAAGAGAGCCGTGGGACTCCAACGCTTCACCGCAAACCGCGCACGCCCGCTGTAAATATTCCAACGCCTTGCTCCGCACGCTGATCTCGCCATAGAGATCAAACAGCTCTCCGCACACGTCGATCAGTCTGTTTTCGACGTTCTCCATGGCCCCCGAATCGCATATTTCAAGTGCCTTTTCAGAATACCCGATGGCCGACCGGATCTCTCCGTCAGCGGCCAGACACTTGGACGCTTCTGAATAAAAACGGTATAAATAATCGTTCAGCATATACGGCGGCATAATATAGCCCAAGCTGTTCAGCATTGTGATCGCCCTGTCGCAATACTCAAGCGCGAGCCGATGCTTCCCGTCACTGCTTTCAGAAGACGCATACCGCCCCGATGCGTTACAGAACAACCTCAAATGCTCCGCGTCGTTGGTTTTCGTAACCAGGTATTCGAGAAGCTCAATTGTCAACCGCACGACCCGATTCTTTTCTTCAATAAGTGAATAGTGATCATACGCTTTCTCAATCTCTATGAGCAAGCCGATTCCTTTAAGCAGCAGCGAGGGATACCACGAATCCTCTTTCGCGATCTTACAAAGCTCAAATCCCCTCTCACAGTATATCAGGGACCGATGCCGATTCTCCTCCGCGCGATACAGGCTGAGAAGCTTGGGATAGAGGCAGACCAAGTTGTCCGTCAGCATCAGTCCAGCGTTTCCGATACTGTATCCCAGGAGCGACCGTTCCGCGTCATGATAATAACGTTTCGCCTCATCCGCCTTGTTTTCGGCAACCGCTATATCACCGAGCGACATCCAACACAAGGTGATCAAGTGCATGATGGTATATTCAACGTCCCGCGGCAGGATCGCCTCGTTTTTTTCCTCCAGCACGGGATCGTTGATTCTGGAAAAGGATCCCCACACAATTTCCTGGGCGCACTTGATAGCCTTATGGTAGTTTTCCTTTGCTTGATCGTACTCTCCCCTTTTTTCACAGATGCTGCCCACCCCCGCATATGTGGATGCCATATTGTATGCGTTAAATACGCCGCCCTCGGTTTCATCAAGAAATGTTCCGATCTCCCGAGCTTTTTGGAGATATGCAACGGCGAGATCCAATTCATCGTTTCTGATATGTGCCTGCGAAACCGCCATATACGCCTCCAGCAGATCTCGCTTGAACCAAAGCGATTGCGGGAATTTGCCTGACACCTCCTCGCATACCTTGCAACGAAACATATGCGATTCATTGGCCTCTTTCTGCAGGTTTGCTTCTACAAGCAGCGTGGCGTACGCACGCAACGCGTCGATATAGCTGACGGCGCTTGCCTCATCCGAACGCGCCGCGTACGTACCGGCATAACATTCTATGACCCTCTCTTTCCACCGTAACGCGGATGAATAACTGAACTCAACGCCGTGCCCGTCGGCATACATGGAGGACAGCTTTTCGATTGCCGGTGTATATTCCTCACGCGCGGCTCTTTCCAGGAAATCAACAGCATACGCATAGTTCTTCTCAACGTCAATTCCGTTTAAATACGCGAGCCCGTACAGATAGTCTCTCTCCGGGGTTGACCCAACGGCCCGTCCGTCTCCCAAAGAAGTCTCGAGCATCGACCAAAGCTCATCAACCTGCTCCATAGGCACCGCTTTCGGCAGAGTCGGATACTTTTCATGATATTCGGCACCGTCTGTTTCAACTGCCTCAATCGGCAAAATGGGCTTACCTTGCCTCGTTGCCGCGTCATATTCACAGGTCAGTACATAGTTGCCTTCTTCCAGTATGTTTGGAGTAACGAGCAATACCACCGCTTTGCATGTATATATAACATCCAGTATCTGTTTGTCAAAATTTTCTCCGGGGTTCAAAAAATCGTCAAACCAAATGGCCACTCCCCTGAAGCATTCGCGTCTATGGATCTCGCTCATAATTTTCGACACGAAACGCCTGTCCTTTTTCCTGTAGCTCAAAAATATGCGTTGGTCAAAATTACTCTTGACCTGATCAACCAAAGCACCTTCAATCAGGACTCTGGAAAGGTACGTCTTCAGTTTTTCTTTAAAATTCGCGTCCGCCGCGTCGATGTATTGGAGATTTTTGAACTTCTCGTTAAATTGCTCAACAAGTCCGCTTTCCTGAATCAACGGAAGAACGGGAATATGATGCTTGACCGCGAAAGGAACCTCCTCATCCATCGCGCGGTTCGGCTCACTCAGCAGCTTCCGTGTTACCGGAACCACAAACAGCTCCATTCTGTCCAGATTCTTATAAAAATCCTCATCGTAATTTTCTGCCGGGTGACTGTCATACCAGACCGCCCAATCATGGTAATTGACATCGTAAATGCTTTCCGATATGGGGTTCAGATATGTTTCGAGCTCGTCCGGATGCACACAAAGCCATATTCTTGCCTTTCCTTGGGCGGAAGTATTACCCCGGGTGTGCCATGTAATAAAACTCACGATATTTACCTCCTGATTTTTGATTCCGAAAGGGCGGCACTTTAAGGGAAGCTTCCCCTTTATTTTTCACCGATATCCGGGGGATTGCGGAAGCTCCCGAGGCCGCCTACTTTTCACGCCTCGGCAGCGTACACGACCTTGCCGTCCACAACAGTCACGTAGGCCTCGGCGCCCACCTCCAGAAGTGGATCGCCCTGCCAGATCACCACGTCGCCGTCCTTCCCTGCCTCCAGACTGCCCACCCGGTGGCCGATACCCGTTTGGTTGGCGGGATGGATGGTAATGGCCCTCCAGCCCTCCTCGTAGGGAAGCCCCGCACTGACCGCAAAGCCGGCGCACATGGGCAGATGCTCCAAGGGGATCACGGGGGCGTCGGTGATGATGCTCACGGGTACGCCTGCCTTGTGGAGAATGGCGGGTGTGGTGAAATCCTTGTGCATCAGCTCGATCTTGGACTTACTGCCGAAGGAAGGGCCCACGAAAGCAGGGTATCCCTCCGCCGCCAGCTCCTCCGCGATCAAAGAACCGTCGGTGCAATGATCCAGCGTCAGCCCCACGTCGAATTCCTTGGCGATACGGATGGCGGTGAAGATATCGTCGGGACGGTGGGCGTGAGCCTTCAGGGGGATCTCCTTTTTGATGACGGGGATCATGGCCTCCAGCTTCATGTCGAAAGCGGGCTCCGCTCCCCCTCCGTTGAGAGCGGCATCCTTGGCTTTGGCGTAGTTCCTCGCCTTGAACAGCAGCTCGCGGAGCAGAGCGGCGGTGGCCATACGGGTCACGGGAGCCTTACCGCCGTTCTGCCCGTATACCCCCTTGGGGTTCTCCCCGAAGGCGCACTTCATGGCCACGGGATTTTTGATGACCATATCGTCCACCCGCTTCCCCGCCAGCTTGATGGCCACGAAGGTACCGCCCACCACGTTGGCGCTTCCGGGGCCCGTGCAGGCAGAGGTCACGCCGTGTTGCAAAGCCAGCGTAAAGGTCTCATCCATGGGATTGATGCCGTCGATGGCCCGCATATGGGGGGTCAGCGGATCGGAACGCTCATTGAAATCCGCGCCCTCCCAGCGCATGGCGGAGTTGTGTACGCCGATGTGGCAATGAGCCTCCACGCAACCGGGGGTCACCAATCGCCCCTCGGCGTCAATGACGGTCATCCCCGCCGTTTCC
>JAZOOM010000211.1:0-10333 GCA_045655025.1 Eubacteriales bacterium
CTCAAAACTTTCAAAAAGGTGTTATTAAATAATGCTTTTTAAAAGTTTTTGGAGTTCTTAGAACCTTTTTTCAAAAAGGTTCTAAGCCGCCGGAGGCCGTGCCCCTTCGCACCGATAAACTGCAATTTGAAGTTCACAAAAAAAGAGCACCGCTCCCCCAAAAGCGGTACTCTTTCGGTTTATACTTCCCCGCCCAACGTTTCGAACAGCACGTCGGCAAAGATCTGATGGAGCTCTCGGGAGGGGTGGTTGATGTAGTTGGCCAGGTTGGCGGTGACGTCCATGCCGTCGGCCTCCAACACCTTCCACTTGGCGTAGGCGTCTGCCACGGCGATGCCCAGCTCCTTGGCCAAGGTGCGGGCGGCCTCCACGTATCCGTCCATGTAGCCGCTTTGGTGCCATGCGGCGGTGACGGCGGCGTAGTCCTTGTACATGGGGATGGTGTCGGGATGGACGTAGCTGTTGAGCATGCTGGGAGTCAAGAGAATGGGACGGATCCCGGCGGACAGCAGGCGAGTGAAGATCTCCCGCAGGGCATCCGTGTACTCTTCCACCGTCTCGGAAAGGTCATTGAGGCAGAAGTTCACCACGCAGATATGGGGCTTGTGGGCGATCACGTCCCGCTCCAGACGGGAAAGTGCGGTCATGGCGTTGTCTCCCGCCACGCCCGCGTTGATGATGCTGACGGGCATCCAGGGGTTGACGGTCAGAAGCATGCGGCGCAGTCTTTCGTGGTAGACGGCATCAAAATCAAAGATACAGCCCGCCCGATCCCCTTGGATGCATTCGAAGGCTCCGTGGGTCACGCTGTCCCCGAAAAAGGCCATGACGGGCGTGCCCGTGTTGGGGTAGACGGCGGTCTTCAGATCGTGGATCAGATTCATAAGGTATCCTTTCTCCGCCTCGCAGAGGGACGCGGGCGGCATGGTTCTGCCCGGATTATACCACATCCCGAGGAGGTTGTCAAGCGGGTACGGCATTTCCTTTATTTCCGCAGTCCCCAACATGCAAAAAGGGCGGATCTACCCTTGTTTTTTCTCCGAAAAAAGCTCTTGCTTTTTTGCGAAAAATGTGTTATAATATATAATGTACACTTATATCATCTCCGCCCCAGCGGAGATTTCCGTATATACATCCGAGAGACAGAAAAGGAGAACTCTATGGCATCTGAAAAGACTACGAAAAAAACCACTACCGCCACCAAAAAGCCCGCTCCCAAGGCTGAAAAGACTCCCGCCGCCCCCATTGAGTACGGCGACCAGAGCATTACCTCCCTCCGCGGTGAGGACAGAGTCCGCACGCGCCCCGCCGTCATCTTCGGCTCGGACGGTCTGGACGGCTGTGAGCATTCCTTCTTTGAGATCCTCTCCAACTCCGTGGACGAGGCCAAGGAGGGTCACGGCTCGATCATTAAGATCACCTACTTCCAGGATCATTCCATCGAGGTGGACGACCACGGACGCGGCGTTCCCATGGGCTGGAACGAGCGGGAAAAGCGCTGGAACTGGGAGCTCATCTTCTGCGAGCTCTACGCAGGCGGCAAATACAACAACAACAGCGACGAGTCTGCCTACGAATTCTCCCTGGGTCTGAACGGCTTGGGTGCCTGCGCCACCCAGTACTCCTCGGAGTACATGACGGTAGACTCCTACGACGGCGTGATGAAGCGCACCATGACCTTCAAGAGGGGTAAGCCCGCCCAGAAGAAGCTCCACGAGGAGGAGCTTCCCCCCAAGGCAAGACGGACGGGCACCGTCATCCGCTGGCGTCCCGATCTGGACGTGTTCACCGACATCAATATCCCCGCCGAGTTCTTTGTGGACGTTCTCCACCGTCAGGCCGTGGTCAACGCGGGGGTTCGCTTCGATCTCTTCCTCCAGCAGCCCGACGGCAGCTTCACCGAGCAGTCCTTCATGTACGCCAACGGCATTTCGGACTATCTGACCGAGATCGTGGGCACCACCTCCATGACCCAGCCCGTGCTGTGGCATCTGGAGACCCGCGGCCGCGACCGCGCCGACAAGCCCGAGTACAAGCTGAAGGCGGACATCTCCTTCTGCGTGTCCAACACGGTTCACCTCACGGAGTACTACCACAACTCCTCCTATCTGGAGTACGGCGGCTCCCCCGACAAGGCCGTCAAATCCGCCTTTGCCTACGCGCTGGACAAGTATATGAAGAACGCGGGCAAGTACAAGGGTGCCGATGCCAAAACCCGCATCACCTACCCCGATATTGCCGACTGTCTGGTGCTGGTCATTAACTCCATGTCTACCCAGACCTCCTACGAGAACCAGACCAAAAAGGCCATCAACAACACCTTCATTTACGAGGCACTCAATGGGTTCATCCGCTCCCAGCTGGAGGTCTTCTTCATTGAGCACCCCACCGAGGCGGAGATCTTCGCCAATCAGGTATTGGTGAACAAGCGCAGCCGCGAGGCCGCCGAGGCCACCCGGCAGAATCTCAGGACAAAGCTGACGGGCACCATTGACATCTCCAACCGCGTGGACAAGTTCGTGGGCTGCCGCTCCAAGGATCCCGAGAAGCGGGAGCTCTACATCGTGGAGGGTGATTCCGCGTTGACCTCGGTCAAGCTGGCGCGAAACGCCGAATTCCAGGCGGTCATCCCCGTCCGAGGCAAGACCCTGAACTGCCTGAAGGCCGACTACGAGCGCATTTTCAAGAGCGAGATCATCACCGATCTGCTCCGCGTCATCGGTTGCGGCGTGGAGATCACCGGAAAGGGCAAGGGCAAAACCAAGAAGGGGGATCTGACCTCCTTCGATCTGGAGCAGCTCCGCTGGACCAAGATCATTCTCTGTACCGATGCGGACGAGGACGGCTTCCAGATCCGCACCCTGCTTCTGACCCTGTTCTACCGTCTCCTTCCCACTCTGCTCACCGAGGGCCGTGTCTTCATCGCGGAATCCCCCCTCTTTGAGATCACCACCAAGGATCAGACCTACTTCGCCTACGACGAGTTTGAGAAGGTGGACATCCTCCGCGAGCTGGGCAAGACCAAGTACACCATCCAGCGCTCCAAGGGTCTGGGTGAGAACACCGCCGAGATGATGAGCCAGACCACCATGAATCCCGCCACCCGCCGCCTCATCGCCATTACCCCCGCCGATGCCGCCGCCACCGCCCGCATGTTCGACACCCTCCTGGGCGACGACCTCCCCGCACGAAAAGCCTTCATCGCAACCCACGGCGCGGAGTACATGAAGACGGCCGATATCTAAATTGCTGTTTACGGGGGCGGCAGGGCTCTGCCCTGCACCGGCTTAAACCCTTCTTGAAAGAAGGGTTTAAGAATCCTAAGAACTTTAAAAAAGAATATCTAATAATGATTTTTAAAGTTCTTTGGAATCCAAAACCTTTCGCAAACTTCGCCGAAGGTGAATTTGCCCCGAGCATCGCGAGGATGCTTTCATGAAAGGTTTTGGCCGCCGGAGGCCGTCCCCCCTCACCGATAAACCCAAATTTGAAATCCAATTCACAGGAAACTGTATCCATGAAAAATCTTTTTTCCATTAATAAGACCCATGACAAGAACGCCATGGATTTTGATCCGACGCCTTACCACGCCGCCACGGTGTCGGAGGAGGTTCAGGCCAAGCTGAAGAATGCCTTTTCCATTCTGGAGGAGGACTGTGCCCGCCCAGAGCCTACCGCCGAGGAGATCGCTCTGCGCAAGAAGGGCAACCGCTACTGGCTGGCCAGCCTCATTTGCGTGCTCAGCGGCTTTGCCCTGTTCTTCGCGGGCAGTCGGATGGGGATCTATGAGTCCATGCCCTTCCTGTACGCGCTGGATCTGGCTTTGGTGTTCTGCGCCCTGCTCCTGAATTTCAAGGCCAAAAAGATCAGCCGTCAGCAGAACAAGCTGAGCCAAGGATCTTCGAACGTGGACTTCTCCGAGGCATCCAAGCGATTGGAGGAGGCCGCCGCCGATGCCGCCCGTGAATTGGGCATTCCCGCCACCGCTCTGACGGTGGACGTGCTTCCCTACCAATACAAGGTAAACGGAGACAGCATCCTGCGCGTGGGGCGGAAGGGAAAATTCGACAATCTGGCTGTTTCGGCATTCGTCCGTGACGGGGCGCTGTGTCTGGCTACCTCTCAGGAGCTGTTGGCCATCCCCCTGTCCGAGATCACGGGCTATCGGGAATACGACGAGGACTTCGAACTGGATATGTGGCTCAAGCCCGAGGAGCCCGATTCTGACAAGTACAAGGAATTCGGCATCCGCAAGAGCGGATTTCTGTCCCACAAGGGACACGGCTACTTCGGTCTGCTCGTCGGCGGAGATGCCTATAAGGTGCTGATTCCCTGCTACGATTTCGGCATGGTCAAAGAGCTTTTGGAGAGAAACGGCGTAAAGACGTAAAGGAATGTTTCTAAATTGCTGTTTATCGGTGTGTTCACGCCCGAAGGGCATATCGCGCCTGAAGGGCATATCGTGCGCGAAGCGCATATCGCTCGCCGTCAGGCGAAATCAGCCTTTTTGTGAGTTTGCGAGATGCCCTTCGGGCACGATATGCCTTGTAGGCGAGATATGCCCTACGGGCGTGACGGGCTCTGCCCGACAAACCCAAATTTGAAATTCCCCCCAAATTTTTCAACTTTTCAAAACTTTTTTCGCATTTCATGAAAGATTTGGCATCCAAAACGTGTATATATAGGTGAGGGGAAATTTTCCCCCCTCTAAAAACAGGAAAGGAAACCTATATTCTTATGAATCCCGTAACCAAGCATTTGTTCTCTGTTTCTCTGAACGAGAACAAGAAAAATGAGTATTTTGACGACACCCCCTTCACGGCGGGGCGCATTTCCCCGACTACGCGGGAGGCCAAGGAGACCACCTCTAAGGCATTCGCCAAGGCCATGATGAAGTCCCTGCATCTCCCCGCTCTTCTCATCGGCTACCTTCTCATCGGTCTGGGTATCGCTGTCCTGCTGGCTTTTCTCAAGGCACTCCCCGATACCGACTTTATGACCGCCTTGACAAACGGCATATGGCTGCTGGTCGGCGGCGGTATGTCTGTCGCCATCGGTGCTTGTCTGCTCATTTACTGCAAGCGCTCCTCCAAGAAGCAGGAGGAGAGCGAGGATCTCCCCGAGGGTATGGACGAGTCCCTCAATTCCATGGAGGCGGTCTCCCGCCGTATCCAAATGGAGCTGAACCTCCCCGATGACGATCAGATGATGGGGGTGGAGATCCTTCCCTACCGCTACAAGCCCACCGCCGACGGAGACACCAAGGAGGTGCTGGACAACGGCTGCTTTGACATCACCGAGGTGTTCTTCTGGCGCGAGGGCGATGATCTCTGCGTCACCGACTATGACAGCGTCATGAAATTCCCCGCCTCCGCCGTGAAGGGATACTATACCATGGACGTCAAGTATAAGATCCCCTACTGGCTCAAGGACGAGGAGTACAACAAGGGAGAATACGCGCAGTACAATATCAAGGAAGACAACGAGGGCAATTACAAGCTCCGCACCTACTACCGCGTTGTGATCCGCGACGGGGAGAATGACTACGAGATCCGAGTGCCCTGCTACGATTTCGAGAGATTCCAAGGGATCGTAGGGGCGGCCTGTCTGGACGGGAGCGAGGAGGGCTGACCGCCGTGGAAGGCCGTAATCTCTTTTCCTACACCGTCCGTCCCGACCGGGTGGACAAGAACCGTTCCACCGACGTGTTCGATCTGAACGCCTATACGGTACGGACGCTTTCGCCCGAGCTGAAGGCCGAGAAGGATGGGCTGTACGATGCGTGGCTGGAGGCGAAAGCCAAGCGGGAGGAGCGGGAGACCAACGTGGGCTGTATCGCAGAGTGCCTGTCCTTGCTCCTGTTCATTCTGTTTTTCGCGGTCGGTGACCTTGTTTTTGATCTTCTGCCCGATACGGTATTGGGAACCGTACTGTCCGCCGTTCCGTCTCTCGTCTTCATCGTGCTGTATGCTTGTCTGCATGACAGGATAACAGCGGTCATCCACCGCTTGGCCCACCGTCTATACGTCAAAAAGCACCCCGAAACCGACGTAGACGAAAAAGCCCTCGACCCCCGACTCTCCGAGACCGTCACCGCCGCCCGCGCCGAGCTGGAAATCCCCGACCGCGCGTGGGAGCTGGATATCCTTCCCTACCGTCACGGTGTGACCACGGTGGGCGAGGCCTATGAGATCCGTCCCCGCAGTACCTACGATAATATCCCTGTGTCGGTCTGGCGGGAGGGACAGGTCCTGTACCTCTCGGACGAGGACGTGGTCATGCGCCTGCCGCTTTCGGAGATCACCGAGGTCAAGCGGCTCCGGGGGCGGGTGAAGTTCAAGAGCTGGTACAAGTCTGCCGCTGTGGATCAGGAGCCGTACAAGTCTGATCGGGTAGACATGGTACTTTTCTGCTACACCTGCAAAAGCCACATTGAGATCTCCCTCCGTGACGGCTCCCATCTCCTGATCCCCGGCTATGAGGCCGAGACCCTCCGCCATATTCTGGGGGACATCTTCACTTTCTGACCGTCGTTTAAAGTTTATCCACAATTGTTCACAAAAATAAACGAAGCGTTCATAAATTCGACAAGAATTCAAAACCGATTCGTTCTATAATATCAAAAGTACATATTACGAAAGGATCCTCATCATGAAATTCAAAGCCAACGTTCCCAACGCCGCCCCTATGGGTCCCCGCGCAGAGACGCAAATGAAGTACAACCGCAGCCGCGCGAATCTGCTGCTAGTCATCATTTGTACGCTCGTCAACCTGTTCACCGTCACCTTCAGCAACACCTACTTCCTGTTCTCCGCCACCATCCCCATGCTCTTTCCCTATAACATGGCGGCTATTGTCGCGGATCCCGAGCTCATGGCCGAGGCAGGTCTCGCCGCCGAGGATGGAACCACCCTCATCATTGCAGGTCTGGTCATCGGTATCATCCTTGTCCTTCCCTACCTGTTCTGCTGGATCTTCTCCAAGAAGCGCGTGGGCTGGATGATCGCCTCCCTGGTATTCTTCTCCATTGACTGCCTGTTCCTCCTGCTCTCCTTTGATACGTCCATTATCATTGACCTCCTCATTCACGCTTGGGTCATGTTCTACCTGGTCACCGGCGTGATCAACGGCAAGAAGCTGAAGGATATGCCCGAGGACGAGCCTCTTCCCTCCTTTGAGGCGCTCAATCCCGACGGCACTTCCGCCGCCGAGGATGGTTTTAACACCTTCGATCAGAGTGCCTTCAGCTACGAGGAGCCCAAGACCGATTCCGATAACAGCTCCGACGAGCAGTAATCCGTCGCCGCTTCCGTCGGCTTCGTCATAATACACAAAACAACACACCCTCGCCTGTGAATGTTTTTGCAGAAAAATGTTTCATTTTCTCTTGACAAACAGGCGGGGGTGTGTTATAATATGCAAGTGGTTACGGGTGTCCGCATCCGTACGAGTCCAACCATCCAAAGACAGCAGGTTCCCGTAAAACGCATGTTCCCTGCCGAGGAGATCATATAAACGCAAGCCGTAGGGATACTGCGGTCTGCCTGTGTGAGTCTTTCTCGGTGAAGCATGTGCTTCGGGAGAAAGATTTCTTTTTTTGTCCGCTTAACAAAAACGGACACACAAATTCACAGGGAGGTGAAAATCAAAATGCCGAGTAATGCTATTCTGGAACAGAAGCAAGCAGCCGTTGCTGAGCTGACCGCGCTCATTCAGGCTTCCGCCGGCGGTGTGATCGTGAACTATCAGGGTATCACCGTTGACAAGGATACCGCTATGCGTAAGGCTCTGCGTGAGGCAGGCGTGAAGTACATGGTCGTTAAGAACTCTCTGACCGCCCGTGCTTGCAAGAACTGCGGTTACGACGCCCTCGAGGAGAGCCTCGTTGGTATGACCGCTATCGCCATCAGCGAGAAGGATCCCATCGCTCCCGCTAAGATCCTGAAGGAGTACGACGAGAAGATCGAGTCCTTCAAGATTCTGGCCGGTTACTGCGACGGTGAGGTTCTCGACGCTGCAGGCGTCAAGGAGCTGGCTGACATTCCTTCCAAGGAAATCCTCATCGCCAAGTTCCTGGGCAGCATCCAGTCCCCCGTTTACAAGTTCGCCTACGCCGTCAAGGCCGTGGCCGAGAAGCTGGAGGAGGGTGCACCCGCTGCCGAGACCGAGGCTCCTGCCGAGGCTCCCGCAGAGGCTTAATTGCCTACGGGCTTCATAGCCCATCCAATCAGGCGGAGGCTCTATTCCCCGCCGCAGAAATTGCGTAATACGCACAAACCGCATCGCCAAAGGCGCATGACGGAATTACAAAAAAATTCATTTCAGGAGGTATATTGAAATGGCTAACGAGAAGATTACCGCTATTGTTGAAGAGATCAAGTCTCTGACCATTCTGGAGCTCAACGAGCTCGTTAAGGCTGTCGAGGAGGAGTTCGGTGTTTCTGCTGCTGCTCCCGTTGCTGTTGCCGGTGCAGGCGTTGCTGCCGCTGCTCCCGCTGTTGAGGAGAAGACCGAGTTCGACGTTATCCTGACCGGTTTCGGCGACAAGAAGCTGGGCGTTATCAAGGTTATCCGCGAGATCACCGGTCTGGGCCTGAAGGAGGCTAAGGACATGGTCGAGGGTTGCCCCAAGGCCGTTAAGGAGGGCATCTCCAAGGAGGACGCTGAGAAGATCAAGGCTCAGCTCGTCGAGGCCGGCGCTACTGTTGAGATTAAGTAATTTCACCACCCGGTTCTATCCTGTCGCCGCGTAATGCGGCGACAGGAACCAAAATTCCCTGCTGTACAATGTTGGATATGAAAATACCGCCTCGGTTTTCCGGGCGGTTTTTTCGTTTTGGAAGCAGTATGCTACGGGGAAAATGCAAAGACACGAGATACAGAGATACGAGATACAAGATAGCCGCAACACCACGGTATATCTTGTATCTCGTATCTTATATCTTTGTATCTTCGTATCTTCGTCAGATGATTCCAAACTCTGCCTTGAGCTTCAGCACACGGAGAACGGATTCGTTAATGCGCTCCTCGGAAATGATTCCCTCGCGGACGGCATCCAGCACGGCAGGAACCTGCTTCCAGTAGGTGGAGCAGCACAGCAGATCGTTGCCCGAAAGGACGGCCTGCACGGCAGAGGCGCGGTCGCCCGTGTAGAGGGTGATGGCGTTCATGTCCAGAGAATCGGTCATGATGACTCCCTCAAATCCCAGCTCCTCACGGAGAAGCCTGTGGACGGCGGGAGACAGGGAGGCGGGGCAATCGGGATCCATACAGGAAACAATGTTGTGGGCAATCATAACGATGGGCGCGCCCGCCTCGATGCCCGCGATGAAGGGCTTCAGGTCGCAGGTCATGAATTGCTCCATGGTGCGGTCGTCGTGGGCGATGGAGGTGTGGGTGTCCACGTTGTCGCCGTAGCCGGGGAAATGCTTGATGCTCCCCACCATCTTGCAATCGTTCATGGCGGTGACCACAGTCTTGGCGTAAATGGCGGTAGCGTCGGGATCGTGGCTGAAGGTGCGGTCATAGATGAAGCACTCGGGGTTGCCCGACAGATCCAGCACGGGGGCGTAGTTAAAGTTGGCGCCCAGATCGTGGAGGAACTCGCACTTCTCGCGGGTGTCGGCATCAATCCGCTCGTAGCCGCCCTCGGCAAAAAGGTCGCGGGGGGACTTGAAATTGGTCTCACGGAAAGCGGGGTACTTGGAGGCTCTGACCACGCGGCCGCCCTCGCAGTCCACAGCGATGAAGGGATTCAGCTTGGCCGCCTCACGGTAGGAGGCCATGAGGGCGCGGATCTCGGTAGGAGTGCGGTGCTCGTAGTCGCAGGCATAGAGGGTGAAGCCGCCCAGATGGTAGTCGATGATGGCCGCCGCAGCGTCGGCATCATCCTGGGGACGGCGGGCAACGAAGAGCTGGCCAACCTTTTCTTCTAAAGTCATGGAAGCCAGAATGGCATGGATATCGGTCATGAGAGAGTCCTCCTTGTGGGTTGTGATATTCATACATATTGTACACGAAAGCCTTCAAAATGTCAAGATTATTTTGATAAGTTCTGTGGGATACAGTGTCCTTTCCATGCCAAACGTCTCTGCCCACAGGTGTTTGACAAAAACACAGCCGCGCTGAAGTAAAAACGCCGCCCCTTCCGATGAAACTCGGAGGGGCGGTTTTCAAATTTGGGTTTATCGGCCAGGGCTCTGCCCTGGACCCGCTTAAGGGACTTTTGAAAAAGTCCCTTAAGAATCCACAAAACTTTCAAAAAAGGTATTATTAAATAATGTTTTTTAAAAGTTTTTGGAGTTCTTAGAACCTTTTTTCAAAAAGGTTCTAA